>JANYLD010000092.1 GCA_025363835.1 Armatimonadota bacterium | reverse complement strand
CGCGACATAAAGACGCGGCTACGGGTGGCGATTCCGAACCTTCGCGGTCACCGACATAATTTCGCGACGGTTGACACTTCTTTCGGATCGACCTCCATGGCTCCGTTCTCGCCCTGCACGCATGGGGCCAGATGGACGCTCTTGCAGCCTGCCGCGAGAATTTGTGCGACGTTGCTTGATCGAACTCCGCCGCCAGGCATGATTTCGATCCGGCCGTCGGCTTGGTCGATGAGGCGCTTAATTGTGTCGACCCCTTCTACCGCCGAGGTTGCATGCCCGCTGGTGAGGATTCGGGTGAAGCCGAGGTCGATGAGGATTTCGAGGGCTTCGGATTGGCTTGGGACTTGGTCGAAGGCTCTATGGAATACGGTGTCCTTCTCTTCAGCCATCCCTAGAAGTTGTTTGCACCAGGGCCGGTCGATCGTACCGTCAGGTTGGAGGAGTCCAAACACGAAGCCAATCTGCCCTTTATTTGCGGTCGAGAAGGCTTCGATATCGGCAACCATTGTATTGAACTCCGTCGCTGAATAGCCAAACCCGCCCGGTCGAGGTCGGAGCATGACCATGATGGGCTTGGAAACGGCCGTCTGCGATTCGCTAAGGAGACCAAGGGACGGGGTTAAGCCGCCTAGTTCGATCGCACTGCAAAGCTCGATGCGATCAGCGCCAGCCTGAGTCGCTAAAACACAGTCCTTGACCGAGCAGCAGACGATTTCCACGACGCGCTTCATGGCTTGAGATGAACGGCGCGCAGGTTCATCATGGCGTAGCCCGGCATGTAGATGGGCTTCACTTGGAGGGTGGTCTTGCCCGAGTTGATCTTGATCTTGCCGAGGTCGATGGTCGTGAAGGAGCTCCAGCTTGGCGTGGTGGGGACGCGGGCGCGGATGGATTGGTCGCCGATGACGATGTCGTAGGTAGCGCCGGAAGTGTCGGCAGGACAAGCGAGTTCGATCTGCACGTCGTATTCGCCAGGTTTGCTCACCTGGAAATCCCAACTAACGGAATCTGACGCGGTTGTCCAGAAGCCAATGTCGTCGCCGTCCGCCTCGTAGTGAGCCGTGCTGCCATTCACTTTGCCCTCAATAGCGGGAAGGACGATGCTGCCGTCGGACGCCTGCTGCAAGAGCGACTCGTTGACGATCACTTTGGCGGGAGGCACCTCGGCCACGTAAACGCTCGGCATCATGTCAATTGTTTCGCCCTTCAAATCCACCGTTGCCCCGGTGGCATCTTGGGTGAACGGAATGGGCCGTCCATCAACGCTGTTAACCGCCAATAGCTTCGTCTGCAACCCGGGCAGAGTAATTTTGGAGTCGGGCGCCGCGAAGACGATGAGGTACAGCTTGCCCGGTTTCTGCGTCACCCGGCCCCATCGGAGCGGCTTGGGAAATGGGCCGGCCGCGGCGCCGTAGATGGCCCCGCTGTTGACGTGCATCCAGGCGCCGATGTCTTTCAGCCTTTGCACGCTAGCGGGAGGGAAATTGCCATTGGAATCCGGACCGACGTTGAGCAGATAGTTGCCGCCTTTGGAAGCACAGTCCGCCAATATTCGAACCAATTGAGAAGCGGATTTCCAATTGTTGTCGGCTCGGTGAAATCCCCAAGAATCGTTCATGGTCATGCACGACTCCCAGTCCAGGCCTGGCAGGCCGTTCCCGGGGACCTCCTGCTCAGGCGTCCCGTAATCGCCCAGATACTTCTGGTCGGATGTCATACCGGCCATGCCTTGTCGGCCCTTGTCGACGCGGTTGTTGACGATGATGTTGGGCTGGAGGCTGCGGACGTAATAGTAGAGGTCTCGACCTCGTTCGTGAGTCCAGTCTCGATCCCACTCGCCGTCAAACCAGAGGATGCCGATTGGGCCGTAGTTGGTGAGAAGCTCCTTGAGTTGCGCCTTGAGGTAGGCGTTGTACTTGTCCATGTCCGGCGGCGGCAGCTTCCTCGTGTCCTCGGCGCGGCGAGGGGAGTAGTCCGGGTTGTGCCAATCGAGGATTGAGTGGTAGAAGCAAAGCTTGATTCCGGCGTCCTTGCACGCGGCGGCCAACTCCATCAGCGGGTCTCGTTTGAAGGGCGTCTGCCCGATATTCCATTTGCTCTGTTTGCTCGGCCACATGCCGAAGCCGTCATGGTGTTTGCTGGTGATGACGATGTACTTCATCCCCGCGTCTTTGGCCATCCGCGCCCACTCTTTTGCGTTGAAGTTGACCGGGTTAAAGGAGTTCTTAAGCGGCTCCCAGTCTTGAGGCGCGATGTGAGCGCTGTTCATCAGCCACTCGGAGGGGCCGGTGTAATTCTTTCCGTGCCACTCGCCCGCGGGCACCGAGTAGACGCCCCAGTGGATGAACATGCCGAAGCGGGCCTCTCTGAACCATTCCATGCGTTGGTCGTGCTGCTGCGGCGTGTCAGCTTGGAGGTCGAGGGCGGCGCCAGGCGAGGCGTAGACGCCGACATGGTTCAGGGCGGGGCAGGCTCGGGAGTCTGTGATGTTGACGCGAAGCTTGTCGGCGCGAGTGCCAGAGAAGATGATGATTCGCTTGGCCCCGATCGTGGTCCCTCGCCCGACTTGCTGCCACTTGCCATTCACGAGCGCTTCCAACGTGAAGGCCCTCACCCGTTGGCCAAGCCAAATGGGCTCTTGGAGCATGACTCGGTCGAAGACGGTGGGCTTGCTGAAGTCGATGGTGAGGACGCCCGTTTTGGCCTTGTCTGGCGTCGCCCAGTAGGTTCCAGAGTCTCCGTCGATAGCTTTGCTCGCGCTGAATCCATCGCCACGCGTTAAGTTAGAGCGGGCGGTGGCGCGGATGGCGAGGTCTTTGCTGTAGATCGCGTCCAGCGACTTCCTAAGCTCTAGCAACTCATGGACATCTGGATCGGCGATATGCCCACGGCGGTCGGCGGGGACGTTCAGGAGGAGCGATCCGTTGCGTCCGACGGACTCGTGGTAGATATCGAGCAGGGTGTCGACCGTCTTGACACTGCCGTCTTCCTCCGGCTTGTAGAACCACCCAGGTCGGATGGAAACATCGCATTCGGCAGGCACCCAATCTTTCCCCTTTTCATCTCCTGGGCCAAGCTCTGATGAAAGGGAAGTCCCGGGCGTGTAGCGGTCTCGGTTGATGCTGCTCCAGTTGGTCTCGCTCGCCTGCCCGCCTTCGTTGCCCACCCAGCGGATGTCAGGTCCGGCGTCGGAGAAGATGACCGCGTTTGGTTGGCAATCGCGGACGGTTTTGATAAAGAGCGGCCAGTCGTAGACCTGCTTCTTTCCGTTCGGACCCTCGCCATTCGCGCCATCAAACCAGACCTCGAAGATGGGGCCGTAGTTGGTGAGGACTTCGTGAAGCATGTTGACGAAGACCTGGTTATAAGCGGGCGTTCCGTAGCTTGGGTGGTTGCGATCCCAGGGCGAGAGGTACACGCCGAGCGCCATGTGCTCCGCCTTGCATGCATCCGAAAGTTCCCGCAAGACATCGCCCTTGCCGCTCTTCCACTTGCTTTGAGCTACGGTGTGAGTGGAGAACTTGCTGGGCCACATGCAGAAGCCGTCGTGGTGCTTGACAACGAGGATGACTCCCTTCATGCCTGCCGCTTTAAACGTCCGCACCCATTGCCGGCAGTCCAGATCGGTGGGATTGAAGAGGTTCGGGTCTTCGGTCCCCTGGCCCCATTCCTTTCCCGAAAACGTGTTGGGGCCGAAGTGGACGAAGGCGTAGTACTCGCGCTGCTGCCACTCCAGTTGCCGAGGCGACGGGACGGGGAGGATGGGCTTTGGAGGAGCCACTTGGTTCGAAGTAATGAGGGCCATGGCTGCAACCAGACTGAGGATCATTTTGAATTCCCGGACCGCATGATGCCAAGCTCGGCCACGCTGGTCCAAATGTTGCCGTTGACTTCGGAAAGCGCCCGGAAGCGCAGATACCGGCCCGTGGCCGGATGGTCGAATAGCAACCGCTGCTCGTTCATCGAGTTCTGTAGCGTTCCCTTCAGCGCTGGCGCGGCCCAATGATCGGGATCGTCGCTTAAATACACCTCAAAGTCCTTCACCCTCCCGTTGACCCCGCCGTCTTGTCGGGCGAGGTAGCTGAATCCGGCCAGCGTCTCTTCTTGACCGAGATCGATAACGATCTCGTGGGGCACCTTGGTGGGATTCGGGTCATAGCGCGTGTGCCAGTAGGTGTCCGGATTATTGTCGATTGCATTGTTCGCCGGCCCTTCGTCCGACTGCTCGCTGGTGGCCCGTACCAGGCGCCAAGTTCCAGGACTACGCTGAACTTTGGCGAAGGATACGTAGAGCTCGTGGAGAGCATCGGCCTGTGCATCCGCAGTGTGAAACGACGGGTCGTTTAGGTCGATAACATTTGCCCCTGACTCTCGCGCGATTTGCTTCAACAACGGAATGTATTGGGTGCTCAATGCGGGTGGTGATTGAGCGTCAACCCGGGGCACCAAAAGATATATGTTTTTCGGATTCGTGCCTGATTCTGCGATCTCATCTTTCCCATCGGGAACGAATGAATCAAGGTCCTTACGCCATGCTCTCCAGTCCCGAGGCGAAAAATCAGCAACAAGGAACTTGGAGTGGGGATCGACCTGGGGCGGGCTGGCGACATAAAGATAGTGCGTAATGCTGCCCGAGTAGTAGTCGACAATATATTCGTGTCCGAGGAGCGCAAGCAGCTTCAAATAGAAGTCACCGGACCAGCTTCCGCCGACAAAGCTGATTTCCTGAGCCTGTGCTGAGGTCCAGGGTAACGCGCAGCAGAATAGAAACAGAACAAGCTTCTTCATGTCGGCACCCCTTCGAGAACAATGACCTGGAACGGAGCCAGAGTCACGACCTTTGCAGCCGTTGGCGAGACGATAAAGGAGGGAACAGTTCTGTCACCAAATTCCGGCGTGAAGCGAAGCTTCTTGATGTGGGCGTACGGGTATTCCAGCATCTCCCCCGGCTCGATTGCAAACGCCTGAGGTTTGTCGCTCGGGTTGCGGAGGACGATGATGGATTTCTTCGGCGACCACGACGCCCAACCGTAGACTTCCAGCTTTTCAGGATCGCCGCCGATCCAGTGGGAGTCCTTCAGGATTGAAGCGTTGGCCTGAGACCACTTGGCAGCTTGGGCGAGGTCGTCCCAGTTTTGTTTAGTCAGCAGGCTCGGTGTGATATACATTTCCTGAAGCTGGGTGCCGTTGCCGAAGTAGCTGCGGATCTCGTCTTGGAAGGCGTTGGTCGGGTCATCCTTGAGTTTGTCCGCATAGCGTGCGTAGATTAGACCGTGCAGCATGAGCGAGTTCAGCGGAAAAAACGGGCCCCGTTTGACGACCTCATGATAAGTGTCCGAGTCTCGGTAGGTGATCCACCGCTGCCGGTCCGGACCGACCCCGGTGAAGTCGTGGTCCGAGCCACCTCGCCAGGTGGAGTCCGCGTAGCGAGTCCAGAATGGCGAGGGCCAGGTGCCCGTGGTGAGGTTCACGAACAGCTTGGGATTGGCGTTTCTGAGTTGGCCAATAAGCTGTATGGCGGCGTCAAAGTCGGAGTCAAACTTGCTGCCCGGGTATTGCTTGTCGGGACTGCCGGTGCCATCAAACTTGAACTGGTTGATCCCGTATTGGTTGACCATCCTCAGGCAGATCTTGGAGAACAGGTCGTAATACTTCGGCCCCGAGAGCGCGAACCCCTCCGAGTCGATCTCATAGCCATTCTTCTTGCCCGTCGCCAACCGCTCCTCCCGCGGCTTGCCATACCCGCCCCATGGCGAAAGCCAAACTCCGGGTGCGGCGGCGTATTGGGCGGCGGCTTCTTTCAGAGGGGTGAAGCCATTCGGAAATCCGTTATGAAACTCCCAGTTGGTGGACGTATCGTCCCAACCGTCATCGAAGAGGAAAGAAGATAGCTTTACGCCTCGTTTCTTGACCAATTCCTGTCCAAATGCGTTAATTCGGTCGACACAATCCTTCTCGACATAGCGGTTGAAATAGCCCAGGTCGTACCAGGAGTTGTAGTGGAGGAATGGCTGGTAGGGCCGCGCGCGTTCCATCTCGACGTAAGAAGCAAAAGAACGCCGGGCTTGGCCGGGCGCCTCGGCACCGATGACGCCCGAATAGGTCACCGATTGACGCTTCCTCAACGGGAGCTTGCGCACAAGCATGCAAGTGGCGATGTTGCTCTTTACTTTGCTGCCGGACATCGGGTGCTCGAGTCCGAGGAAAAACTTGCCGTTCGAGATGGGCGACCCTGGCACCGTGCCAACCACCTTGGCCCCGGGCAACTCCCAGCCGAAGAATTGGATCCCGTTGAGGTCAACGTCCTGTGTCGCCGCCGTCAGTGTGACCTCCATCCGAATGTAATTCGTGTGATCGAGCATGATCCACCGGGTTCGAATGTGCAGTCCGGTGCCTGCATCTCCGGCGACGGTCGTGATTTCCCGGCCTGCAAAGTGAGTTGCTTTCCGAAGGCCGTTTGTCGGGGCGATCTCCTCGGTTCTGGATGCTTCAATGGTTGTGGGCGGCGCCGGTGGGGAGTAGCCGCTTGTGAACGACAGGTCGAACAGACCTGCTGTGAACGAATATTCCTTTCCGCTCCAGGATCGCAAGGTCACGATCCGCCCGTCGTAGGCGAAAGACAGCGCCTTGTTGCCTATCTTTATCTTCGTCTGGCTTGCATTCGCCGAGACGGGGCCCGGGTCGTACGGCATCCAGGATTCCTGGGCTTGCGCGGCGGTTAGCAGCCAAAGAAGTAGGAGGCAGAGGAGAACGGCTCGCATGGGTAACCCCAGTATCAAGCAAGCGGCGCTGATATCGCTACTGCTTTGCGAATTAAGCCGGACGTCTAGCGTCCACCTGCCTCGCCGGGCCTCCCCTTTTTTTGTCATCCAGAGCGGTCCGCGAGTCGATGGAACTGACAGTAGTTCCCATTTGCTTGTACGAGCACACCGTCGCTTACAGTCAGGTCCTTCGACTCGGAGACTCGCTCAGGATGACAAAAAGTTGGGGCTCATTTTCTAATAGCGCTGCGAGCACTCCGTGTTCAAGGGCTCAGCATGCAAAAAACAGAAGAGGCCGAACGCCCAACACCCAAGCCGAGAGCCCGGAGCCCATAGCCCAGAGCCACGACTCACCCGTTTACGGCATCAACCTTTCTAACGACCATCCATCGGCCGTGCGACTAAAGCGAAACCGGTCGTGGAGGCGATTGACGCGGCCTTGCCAGAACTCGATAGTGGCGGGCATCACGGCATATCCGCCCCAGTTTTCGGGCGGAGGGACGTCTGAGTTTTCAAACTGGCGGCTCGCTTCTTCAAACTTAGCGTCCAGAGTTTTGCGGTCTTCAACCGGATCGCTCTGGTGGCCGATGAGGACGGCGATCTGAGCGCCTTTGGGGCGGGTGGAGAAGAAGGCGGCGTTCTCTTCGGAGCTGAGCCAGCGGGCCGTTCCGGTGATTCGCACTTGGCGCTCGAGTTCCGGCCAGTAGAAGGTGATGGCCGCGGCCGGGTTGGATTGGAGGTCCTTGCCCTTCGGGCTGTCTTGGTGGGTGCAGAAGATGAACCCGCGCTCGTCGATCGCTTTGAGGAGCACCATGCGGACGTGCGGAGCGCCTTCGGGGCTGACGGTGGCGAGGGCCATCGCGCTTGGGTCGAGGTTGCCTGCCTTCTCAGCTTCGTCGTACCAGCGTTGGAACTCCTGGATCGGGTCCTTGTCCAGGTCGTCAATATCAAGCCGGCCCTGGGAGAACTCGCGTCGGTGGAGGCCAAGGGGTTTTGAGCTCACGGTGTGAGCGTACCGCTGGGAAAGATAAAACCCTTTGTGAGTCTTTGTGGTTCTTGGTGTTCTATGTGGTTGTTTTCCGTCGCTCGGTCCCACACTGCAAACGCGGGATTTAAACACAAAGAACACCAAGAACCACAAAGACTCACGGGCTAGACGTCCACGTCTAGCCCTTCCCGTGGAGGAGTGGTGATTTTTAGGTAGTTCCGCGAAACAAACCGGGGGACCTTATCTGCGACATAACCGCGAATTGGAAGGCAAGGTCCCTCGGGTTGCTTGGGGCACCTTCGGGATGACATTTACAATTAGTTGTTGAGGATGGGAGCAAGCGTTGATGGTGTCTTGCACAATCCCGAGAATCATCTGAGCTACCTGTGACCACGCGCCCTCGCCGTGCGTCCACAATAGAACTACATGAAGCGCACCGCACTCCTGCTCGCTTGTCTTTGCCTCTCGCTCACAGCCCTCGCCAATCCGGTCAAGCACAACTACGACCTCAAGCACGTCCTCTGGAAACTCTCCCTCGATATGCAGGCGGGCACCATTGCGGGCGATGTCACCAACACGCTCACCCTCAGCGCCGACACCGCCACCGTAGAGCTGAACTGCTCGGAGTTGAACGTGAAGAAGGTCTGGGTCAATGGGACGCAGGCCAGCTTCAGCACGGGGAACGACATGCTCACCGTCAAGCTGCCAACCGGCGGAGAAGCGGGCCAAGAACTCGCGATTAGGACGGTCTATACGGCCGCCCCCACCAACGGCTTCTACTTTGTCCCCGCCAAGCGAGCCTTTCCCGCCCACACGCCCATGGTCTACACGCAAGGCGAGGGCGAGGATAACCATTTCTGGCTCCCCACGTACGATCTCCCGGACGACAAGGCGACCACGGAAAGCTACGTCACCGTGCCGGAAGCCTGGACCGCGATCGCCAACGGCAAGCTGATTGGAGTGAAGAAGAGCGGGACCAGCCACACCTTCCATTGGCGAATGGACCAGCCGCACTCGACCTATCTCATCTCCCTGGTGGCAGGACCTTACGAAGAGGTGACCGACCACTGGCATAAGACCCCCGTCAGCTTCTATGTGCCGCCAGGGTTGGTCACGGAAGGGAAGGCCTCCTTCGGTGCCACCCCCAAGATGATCGACCTCTACTCCAAGCTCACCGGCTTCGATTACCCATACGACAAGTTCGCCCAAGAGGTTGTCGGGGACTTCATGTTCGGCGGGATGGAGAACGTCACCGCGGTAACTCAGACCATCAAGACGCTCCATGAGCCAAGCTCTGAGCCAGTCGCAGATTCCACGTACCTAGTCGCCCATGAACTCGCCCACCATTGGTTTGGCGACCTGATTACTTGCCGGACATGGGAGCACACGTGGCTCAATGAGGGCTTTGCCACTACGTTGCCCATGTTTTACGACCGAGAAACCCGCGGCCAGGATTACTTCGATCTGGACCGCAACAAGAACTTCGAGGGCGCGGTGGATACCATTGGTTCACGCGGCCGAAAGGATGTCGGCGGCGTCGTCGGCGACCAGCAAACAGTCACCATGGGCTCAGTTTATGACGGCGGCTGCTCGCGCATCATGATGCTGTATCGCATGCTCGGCGAGGAGACCTTCTGGAAGGCGATCCACGAGTTCCTCACCACTTACGCGTTCCAACCGGCCACCACCGACGACTTCTTCAACGTCTTCAACAAAGTCTCCGGCAAGGATCTGACCGCCTTTAAGAAGCAGTGGTTTTACACGGCTGCAACACCCTCGCTGACGGCGACCTTAGACCGGCACGATCTCGTCATCACCCAGCTCACGCCCTACTACACGCTGGACCTGCCGGTTTGGATTTGGAACGGGGATGACTGGGTCAAGAAGAGCATTCACCTTGACGGAAAGGAGGCTCGCCTGGACCTCGCCGAGCTGTCCGACCACCCTCTCCTCATCGACCCTGAGGTTTGGACGCCGATGGAGTTGAAGTACAACACGCATTTCTCGCCGGAGGACGTGGCCATCCTGTACGCGCACGCTCCGAACGCGGCTCAGAAAGCAAGGATCATTTCCGGGTTGTTCGATACCATCCCCGTCTCGCAAAGGGTTGGGATCGCTCATGGCGAGAAATTCCAGGGCTTGCTCCAGTTGATCTGCGGCCACATTCCTTTCGACGGAGGCTCCTACCTCCTCGAACTAACGCACAACAAGGATCCACGAGTGGTCAACGCGGCCGTTGTGGCGATGGGGAATCTAAGGTTCTCGGGGGACTTTGAATCTCGCCTGAAAGAGATTGCCCAGTACGACACCAACGAGCTGATCCGAGAACACGCCACCCAGGCCCTCCTCAATTGGAGCACTGATCGGACCTTCGCCAATAAGGTCTGGACCATGAAGTCGTTTGATGACGGCTACCGCCGAATGGCCCTGGATTGGTACGCGAAGCACGCCCCCGGCGACGCCCGAGACACCTGCCTGGACTACCTAACCCACTCAGACAGCGAGCCCGTGCGCGTAAAAGCGATCCAGATCCTCGGCAACCTGAAAGAAGAGCCCGGACAACAAGACATCTTCAACGCCCTCGTCCCTATCGCGAAGGAGACCTCCTACAACGCGAGGGCGGCCGCGGTGATTGCCTTGGGGCAGCTTGGGAACAAGAAGGCCATTCCTGTTTTGGAGCCAATCACCTTGCACGCGCCGAACGGGATCCGGGGGTTGGCGAAGGCTTCTATTGAACAGTTGAAGAAAGGATGAAGCGGAAGGATGAAGGCGGAAGGAGGGAGATGCGCTGCCTCCATACGCGGACCCTCAACTGCCGCCAAACTTCAACCACATCCCGCGTATGGAGGCTTCTCCTTTCATCCCTTGGACACCCGATGATTTTCCGATTTGATCCCAACGTTCACCTAGCATTGGGGCCCTCGACTCCGGTAGTGAAGCCTCCATACGCGGAATGTAGTTGGGGTCTTGGCGGCAGCTGAGGGTCCGCGTATGGAGGCCCCGCGCTTTCCGCCTTCATCCTTCATCCCTTCTCCTTCGGACTTACGACGCTCTAGCGTCCACTTCAGAGGACACTTGCGCGGCGATCTGGTCGGGCGTCAACTCAATAACGGACCGGGGCACCATAAACGGTTTCTCGGTTAGCTTTGCCACCAAGTTGGCCGCGAATTTTCTGTGCAGGGCTTTGGTGAGAGCTAATTCATCCATCCCAGCGTTTGCCAGTTGTGTCTGTCCGTGCCGACGGGCGGCGCCGAAGAGGGTCTCACCGGGCCGACGATAGCGATAGGTGGCGAGGGGTTTGAAGTGGGCGTACTTGTGCAAGAGGACGGGCTGGGCTTCGAAGAATCCGGGGATCGTCTCCACGTAGATGACGAGGGCCAACTCGTCGTCTGGTCCGGCTTTGCCGCCCGTGCTTTTGGCGAGAGGGTCCTTCATGGACCCGCCGCAGACCCGCAGGCCCCAGATTTGGAGCATTTCTTTCGCGGTCAACTGTTCCAAGGGGTGTTTCATTTGTCGTGTGGGTTGTGGTTTGTGGTTGGTGGCTTGTGAGTGTCGGGTGGTAAGTGGTAAGTGGTAAGTGGTGAGTTGTGGTGGTGGTGCGTATAACTCTCAAGGCTCAAGGCTCAAGGCTCAAGGCCACAAACCTCAAACCACAAACCACCAACCACACTGAGTGACTACCAGTCACACACTGTACCACGTGTGTCATAATAACGCCACACATTTATGAAAACAAAAAAAGATCGTCCGGAGATGGCTCGTTGGTTGCGGAAGGTGCGGCAGCAGCAGGACTTGCAGCAGGATGAGTTTGCTACCCGGTTGGGAGTGAGCCGATCGCTGGTGGGGATGATGGAGAGTGGGGACCGGAATGTCACCATTGACGTGGTCAGGAAGGTTCAAGAGAACTTTATTGACTGTGCCGAGCCGCCCCTTGGAGGTGAACTGAGGGGTTTCGTTCCGGCGATCGGAGCCGACCGGCTCGGCATCATCAAATACGCGGGCGTGGTGCCCTGTGCCTCCGAGTGGGGCGACCCCTTGGCAGGCGAGGAGTTTCGGCCTATCGACTACAAATTTGCGGCCAAGAACCGATTCCTCTGCCGGGTCGAAGGTGACTCATGCTCACCGGCTTTGCTGCCCAACGACCTCACGGTTTGGGAGATCGACGGCGGGCCCCCTTTCGGGTCTTTGGTGCTGGCGCAGCGGGAAGAGGATCATTGCTGCACGGTGAAACAGTATCTTGAAGGCGATCAGCCCGACCGCCCGTTCCTCAAGCCGGTCAACCCCAAATACCCTGCGCCAAAGAACGACGGCGGTTGGCGAGTTGTGGCTCGCTTAGTAGGAGTGATTCGGGAGGATAAGCCGGAGCGGACATGGTTCTGGGCGCCAGGGATTACGCCCGAAATGCTTCTTTAGTGGTTTGTGGTTTGTGGTTGGTGAGGCGGTGGGTGGTCGGTGGGTGGAGATGTCGGGTGCGTGATTTGCGACGATGATCAGGCCATCCTTCGTCAGCGGCGATCCGAAATCCGAGACCGGATATCCCAACGGGATTGCGTCGCCCAGCCCAGGGTGCGACTCCCGGAGCAACCCTGGGGGAGGATACATTGAGAAGGGGGCAACCCTGAAAGGGTTGCGTTGGAATCCGTCGCCCCCGGCGGTGGCGTGAGACCATGCTCTTGAAATGGGCAGGGACTCTCGTGGCCTACGTGCTTGCCCTTATGATTCGCCGCGGGCGAGCCACTAATTCGCCGCCGCAGTTGGGGCAAATATGGTGCATTTCCTCGGCGCAAGCGGGGCAGAAGGTGCATTCGTGCGAGCAGATAAAGGCTGGCTCGTCGGGAGCAGTGGCCGCATTGCATTTTTCGCATCCCGATTTCATCTCTAGCGCCATCCTTCTAGTTTAGCGGCGATGTGCACAGCTTTCTGGAGTTCAGCGCACAGCATTGAGACGGATACTTATAGCTGTGGTGGCAATTAGGCAAAAGCGCGGCTTGATCGCCATGATCGGTGTCTCGGTGTTCATCACCGCCCTCATCGTGGCCTTGATCGCTTGGACGCGGAAGGCGCAAAAAAGCGTTGCAACAGACATTGCGGCAGTTCACATGCTGGGCTTTCCCACGACTCGAGCAGAGCTCGACGCCCTCGAGCCAAGGACGGGACCGGATGCGAGTCCGTTGTTGGGTGAGTTCAGGACCGAGCAAATAGGGATAGCGGAGACCAGCAATCTCAAATTCCTTATGGATGGCTATCACGACAACATCGATCCGGTTTATCTAGAGAGGGCGGCCGACCGGTTCCGTCCGAGACTGAAGCCTCTACTGGACGCTTCAAAGTTGAAATGGTGGAGCTATGGGTTCGCCGGTCCGAGCGCACAGGCTGCCTCCGCCGAGCTCCAGGATCACGAGAAGGACTTCACGTTCCTGCAGAATTGGGCGTGGCTTCTAACTGCTATGGCCAATGCGGACTCGCAGGTCGGGAAACTGGATCAAGCACTGATCGAACTCAAAGCGATCGAAGGTTTGGAATATCTGGCTGGACAAAAGGCCGACGGCGAAAGCGGGGTGGCCGCGCTTCAAATAGACAGGATTCTGATCGGGGAACTGCATCGCTTGATGAAGAACAGCCACGGAGATCCCAAGGCGATGCGAGTCGCGTCCGAAGTCTTGGCCTCAATGCCTCCGTTGCCGAATATTAAACGCGTTTTTGAAGATGGCTTCGTGGCAACTGCTGAATTCTTTGTCCTGAAGGCGCCCAACTCGAACCGGTCGGCTTTTGTGAGGTTGAAGAAGGGTCTTTACGACAAGCCGCGCGCCTCTCACACTTTTGCCCGGGACCTCCACGACTACCGTCTTTCTTTTGCCTCGCTGCCAAGGAACTCGACGGACTACGATGGAATGCGATCTGTGTTCCAGGAGGTTGCGAGGCAAGACCCTCCGGACGCAATATCTAAAAGCTTTAGAGCGGATATGTTTAAGGACGAAAAGTCTCCATTTCCTTCGGAGATGGCGTCCGACGCGTACATCTGCGACTCTTGGGTTCAAGCGATCGCGAGACGCCGATTGGTTAACCTTGGGTGGCGCCTCATTCATGACCACGCAACCGGGAAACCGTTTCCCTTGACCCTGCCGGACATCGGCCCAGCGAGAATCGACCCGTTCAGCCATCGGCCATTCATCTACAAGCCATCCGCCGGCGGTTTTCTTGTTTACAGCCTTGGAAGAAACAGGCGAGATGACGGTGGAACGATTGGTCGGACGAGTGACGAGGGCGACATTATCTTCCGATACCCAACCGCGAGCCTCCGTGCTGCCGCTTCGCAAACAGGTCTTAAGTTGCCTCAATAGCAAGATTGCTGAAACGGGCGGGCGGTTGTGACGTCAGGTGATTACAGCTATCTGGGGAGGTTGGTTTGAGTCGCTTTGGAGCCGTTCTCGTTTTCTGTTTGGCAGCTAGCGTGTCACTCGCCCAAGATTTGTCCCAGCCAGTGGACTACACCACGCGGGCGAAGCCGTTGCGGCTTGTGTTGGCGGACCTTTCGAAGAAGACGAACGTGCGGCTGACGTGCGCCCAGAACATCGAGGAAGAGCCTCTGATTCTGAAGCTGAACGGAGTCGCCCTGAAGGAAGCGATGGACAAGATCGCGGATGTGTTCTCGGGCAAATGGAAGAAGCGGGACAAGGGGCTGGAGCTACAGCGAACGGCAGATGCCGAGGCAAGGCATGAAAGGGCTGTCCAGGGAAGGATGGAGCACCTCAGGGCGGACTTTCAAAAGCTCGAGCAGCCTCCGCAGGCGTTTGACCAGGACAAGGCAAACACCATGGTTGAAGCCTATTGGAATGCTCTGAACGACCCCGAGAAAGGAGTCAGCTACGATTCGATCGGCTTGAAGATGCCCGCCTCTTTGTTCAGATGGGAAATTCTTCGTCACTTGGATCTTCACGCTCTGGGAGCCTTACGTCCTGGCTGGACCCTTTGGTTCTCATCCGAGCCAACCGCTGAAGAGCTGCCCCTGGCCGATATGAATTCTGCGATTCAAGACCTCATGGATCAACAGGTGATGATCGACAAGGCCATCGACCTGCAGTCGTCGGGCAAAGACGAACTCATGAAGAGGCTGCTGTCCGACAACCTTGGGCATACGCCCCAGGATGGCCGCCTACCCAAGGTCGTGGTCAGAGTGACCGCTGAGGCTGGTTGGCTCAACATCAGCACAGACATCGTGGACTCGGAAGGCAATCTGGTCGTCCGCCCGCCCGAGGTTATCGCGAGGTCTGTAGAGCCTGAGCAAAAGGCCCCGGAACTTCAGGAAACCGAAGAGATAGAACCGTTCGGCCCGATCTCCCAAGACATCTGGTCGAATCTCGCGGCAAGAAAGCAAGGCAATCGCCTGCCGCTAAGCGCTCAAGCTGACGCTGCGACGCTTTCACCAACGGAAACCGATCCCTTGGCCGTATTCGTCAGTGACATTGTCCTGGGCCACGCCGACCACAAGAACCTCAACGTTGTGTTCCTTCCCACGGACGCATGCGAGAACGCTGCCCTTTATGCAATTGGAGTGAATGGCCTGAGCTTCCGTCTTTTCAATAAGGGAACGCAAACTGATATGGAGATTGCGGAAGGTGGCCAATGGTTTGTTGGAAAGCCGTTGGACTCACTCGATGCTGCACAAGTGCGAATGCCGCGGACAGCGCTCGAGACCTTCGTACACGCGGTAACCCGGCGAGGATGGGTTGGAATCGATGATGCCGCCGAACTTGAAACCGATGCGCCGCCGCCGATCTCCAAATCTCTCCCAACGACTCTCATGGGCATTCGAGGACAACGCAGTTTCGTTTTTGATCCTCTCTACGTGGACTCCGAGTTGGCCCTAGCCCTTTGGGACTCGCTCAGTCCTACCCAGCGCCGTACCGCAGCCGATGGAACCCTTCATATGGAGAAGTCCGACTTCTCTTCTGACCAGGGGAGAGCACTTTTCAATTGGCTCCTCAATGTGCATGGGGAGATCGATGACACGGCTCCGGCGACGCCTCCCCAGCGTGGAGAATTGAATGCATTTCATGTCCTCTTACCGCCGGAGTTGCTCGGCAACGGGCTGCCGCCGGGAACGTACTTGGAAGTCACCGACCACCAAGAACGTCGCTTCCTCATCCCAACGGCGACCGGTGGCAGGTCGGGCTCGTTTACGCCGACCGATCTGGCGTTCACAGCATTCCGGACCGAGCAGGCCAAAACCGATCCGACTTTGACGCAAAATTACAATCTCAACTCCATCAAGTTCGCCGCCCACCGGACGCTCACCTTGTCAGCCTTTCTAGCAGGCAGATATCAGGAGTCCCAGGAGTATGAAGAGGACATACCTTCCGACGGTCCATCAATGACGCTCGCACAGATTCTTGACAAGCTTTCGCCAGAGGAGAAGTCCGCCTATGACAAGGCTTACTCCGACGCACAACAGCAGGCGGATCGAAACAAGGGCGCCAGACCGCATCCAGGCAATCCAACGCCTCCGCCGTAAAGGCTTGCCCGACAGGAGAAGCGAAACAATTCCTCCGTTGCAATAGACTTAATCCCAATGATTACGCGCGTGTTGGGAAAGACGGGGTTGACCGTTTCGGAGATGGGGCTCGGGTGCATGGGGATGAGCGAGTTCTATGGGCAGGGGGATGATGCCGAATCTGTTGCGGTCATTCACCGGGCTTTGGACCTTGGGGTGACCTTCCTCGACACGGCCGATATGTATGGCTGGGGGAAGAATGAGGAGTTGGTTGGGCGGGCGATTAAGGACCGGCGGAATCAGGTGACCCTCGCCACCAAGTTCGGCAACATGCGCGGCCCGAACGGGGAGTTCTTGGGGATCAGTGGGACGCCGGAGTATGTCCGCTCCGCCTGTGACGCGAGCCTGAAGCGGCTGGGGGTCGAGACGATCGATCTGTACTACCAGCACCGGGTTGACCCGAACACGCCGATCGAGGACACGGTTGGAGCGATGAAGGAGTTGGTCGCGGCCGGGAAGGTGCGGTTTCTGGGGCTTTCAGAGGCGGCGGCGGCGACGATTCGTCGGGCCAACGCGGTGCACCCCATCACCGCTCTGCAAACGGAGTATTCGCTGTGGACTCGCGATCCCGAAGCGGAGATTCTGCCCACTTGCCGCGAGTTGGGCATCGGGTTTGTCTCCTATAGCCCGCTTGGTCGCGGATTCCTGACTGGGAAGTTTCCTTCGGCCGATTCGTTGTCGGAAGATGATTTCCGGCGCCAGCACCCCAGATTCCAAGGCGAGAACTTTGAAAAGAATCTCGGCTTGCTAGAGCGTGTGAAGGACTTGGCGGCTGAGAAGGGCTGCACACCGGGGCAGTTGGCCTTGGCTTGGGTGATGGCTCAGGGGGAGGACATCGTGCCAATCCCAGGAACGAAGCGGCTGAAGTATTTGGAGGAGAACGCCGCCGCCGCGCAGATCCGGTTAACCGGGGATGATCTGCGTAAGATCGACCAAGCCGCGCCGGTCGGCGTTACCGCGGGCGACCGGTACGCGAATATGAGTTCGGTCAATCGGTAGAGACCTCGATCACGCAGAGCTTCGTTCTCCCGGCCCTTCCGGACTCGGAGCAAAATCGCGTCTCACAGGGAGGACCCTTTCACAGCGTTTTGCGATGAACGTGCGCAAAACGCTGGAACCACGTCCTCCGGTCCCGCCCTTGAGGATGGGGGTAGGGGAAGGGTGAACGGTTGCTTAGACTTTGGGTGGAACCGCCCAGTTGCCGGACGAGGTTTGAGGGCCTCTGCTCGATACAAGTCCATCCCGGGCGTTCACCCTTCCCCCATCCCTCAAGGGCGGGACCGGATTGTCAACCCAACTGGTTTGCGCACGATCCATCGCAAACCAGTTGGGATGCACGCCATTGCCGAGCACAAGTGACCATTTCGGTGAGACCGGCCGGGGAGCCACGCTAGCTGCTTTCCTTTTTTGTCATCCTGAGCGAATCCCCGAGTCGAAGGACCTGACCGTGATCGACGCAATGCTTGTAGGCGCATTCCGAAACTCCAGTCAGGTCCTTCGACTCGGGGACTCGCTCAGGATGACAAAAACATTGCGGTCATTTACTCTGGTCTCGACGAGCGCTCGAAATCACAAAAAAACTGGCGAGATCAACTTGCTCCGACTTGCCCTTCAAATGAACAGCGCCCAAGTCTGCCTTGCTCACTCCAACGGGCATGGCCACACGGTCGGCGAGCACTTTGGAGACCAGGAACTCGGCGTTCAATTCATTGCACATCGACTCGATTCGGGCGGTTGTGTTGAGGACGTCGCCGTGGAAGACGATCTCGCTCTTCACATCTCCCACCTCTGTGGCCACGACCGGGCCAATGTGGAGGCCTGCTTTGAACTCGGGGGTTAGGCCGTAGGTTTTCTGATAGTAGTCATTGCGGCTTAGCAGGGATTTTTTGAAGGCGAAGAAGAAGGCGATGCAGCCCGCTTGTTTGATGGCGTTTTCGGGCTTCCAGTAGATGACGGCCTCGTCGCCGATATAGTGGCTAACGCGGCCCTTGGATTCTTGGAGCGGAGCGGATAGGTCGCGGAAGAAGTCTCGGACGAGAGCGCTGAATTTCAGAGCGCCAAGGCTTTCGGCGATGGTGGTCGAGTCCTTCATGTCGAGGAACATGAAGACGAGTTCTTCCTCCCTCGGTGTGTAGTATTTGCCCGTCATCCAGTTCCACAGCACACCCGGGCCGAGCTTGCGGCTGAATTCGAATCCCACGGTGATGAAAAAGGCAAGGATGACCCCAACGCCTTGACCGAGGAGGCTCAATGGGCTAAATACGAACTGCTTGAGATCGGAGAATGGGGCAGGGTGATGCTCGGCAGCAGACAGGAGATACCAGACGAAAGGGATAAGGCAACCCAGCACGGTTGCCGCGGTCAGCGCGGTTTGGACAACAGCATTGAGCAAGAAAGAGGGGATTCGGATTCGGGAGCGTATGGCCCCGAGAAGGAAGAAACCGGTCCCGAAGCAAAAGGTAGATCCGAAAAGAATGGCCGGCCAGGCAATGGGAGCGTTCTTATAGACGAAGGGCGTGGTGCAACACCCGATCGCGAAGGCGATGCCTAGACTCCAGACATAGGACTCCAGCATCTCCCGCCTTTCGTGCTTCTTCACTAGATTAGCGACGCAGTGAACATCTTGGAAGACTCTGCGTTCGCTTGGATGTGCATCCAAAGCTCATGCTCATAGCCGCATTGGCAGTTGGGACCGTCGTAATCGCGTGCGCCCAGGTGTCGCCCGTTCAGGCCTACGTCTTCAAGAGGCGGATGCTGGATGGTGCGAAGTACAGCTACCAGGTGGTGGTGAACACCAAGACTACGATGCATCTTCCCACAAGGGCGGCTGCCGGGTCCCGGTCGGCCGGACTGAAGACTATCGTCGACCGTGGTTACGAGACAGAAGATGAGTTGAGAGCGTTGCCGCCAATTTCAGACTATCGCGTTGATCTGCAGGTTATTCATGAGGAGGGAAGGCAGGCGAAGTTAGTTCAAAAAGCAGTTGGAACCGGCATCAATCCTCTTGGAAACTCTCCCTATGGCCCGAATGGACAGACATTTTATTATCCGGAGTTGACGCCGAACCTCCCGGTGGTCCCGATGATTCCGGACCCGAAGGGAACCCCGGTATCCGCAGACGCAGGTTCGTTTGGTTGGTATTCCCTCTACCTATTCGTCGGCTTTGAAGACATAGACGGCCAGCGAGTTGCGCACCTTCGGATGGTGAATGCCGGTGGTCCGACGAACAAGGCAATGTCCAATGGGAGGCGTGTGACCGGGGACTTGTACGTCCGCGTATCAGACGGCTGGCTCCAATCGGAGAAGCTGCTCTGGCACTCCTTTACTGACCACGGAAGACAGGTGACGGACCAACTGACGACGATCACGTCTGAGCCGTGAAAGCGTTTGGATCGGTGGTCCGTGGTCGGTGATCAGGAATCGGTGATCGGTGATCAGGTGATCCGAGATTCCCGGTCCGCAACCCTTTCAGGGTTGGTTTTTTATAGGGCTTGCCCTTTCCCCAGGGTGCGACTCCCGGAGCAACCCTGGGAATGAAGCCGAAACAATAGCCCCAACCCCAACGGGGTTGCGTGCCCAAGAATCGCATAACCGCTACCAATGAACCCAAAAGGGTTCATCTTGAGTTCTTCACTGGGTTGCTTGCATCAATTGGAAGACAAGCGGCATCGAATACTACGCCCATTTGCCTCATCGGGTACCGTTCCCAGCATCCGGATTAACGCAGTTGAACTGCGTTAACCTTACGTGGAGGTTGGAAATGAGAGTTAGAAACAGCTTGGCCGGTGCGGCCCTCATCGCAGTTGCGTTAGCTTGCACCAGCGGCTTCACGCCGGCGCGACAGCACGGTGGAAAGAAGAGCGGCGCCGCGAGCCGATTGGCCGCTTATGACGCTAACAAGGCGACGGTAAAGCACCGTATCGCGGTGTTTGACGACCTCGATTTCAACGTCTTCTCGAACCAGAAGTGGGATCTGCTTCATAAGAGCCATTCCAACGACATCGCCGTCCACTGGCCCGACGGCCATGTGACTCACGGGATCAAAAGGCACATCGAGGATCTCAAGGCGATGTTCGTCTATGCCCCCGACACGCGAATCAAGGTTCACCCCGTGAAGTTCGGAGACGGAGATTGGACTAGCGTCATCGGAGTGATGGAAGGAACGTTCACCAAACCCATGCCGATCGGCAATGGCAAATCCATTCAGCCAACCGGGAAGTCCTTTAAGCTCGAGATGTGCACGGTCGGCCACTGGAAAGGCGGGGTCATGGATGAGGAGTACCTCTTCTGGGATAACGCGTCCTATATGAAGCAACTCGGCATCGGTCAGTAGCGGACTGCATGCGTTGCGATGCCCCAGCCCTTCCGAGGGCTGGGGCATGGGGATCGTTGGGATTTCAGCGCTTTGGCTTGGTAGCAGCACCCGGCCCCGGACCCGCCGTAATCGATGCGGTCTGCCCGACAAGGCTCCGGTCCACGAGCGAGCTGAGGAGATTGACGATCTCCCACTGTTCTAGCTCTTGGTTCTCGGGGTGGCTGGGGCACGACTGGAGTGTACTGTTGCTTCGTGGCCGGGCCAACTCCCCACAGCCGCAGCGTGCGATACTTAAAGCGATGGGCGAGAACGAGATTAGCGATTTGCAATCGCAGATGGTTTTGCTAACCAAAGATGGTGATACCGACGATGAGATCGCTGAGAAGCTCGACCTAAGCCTGCGCGAGCTTGGCGATGAGTGGAAGCAGCTCGAAGCAAAGCTCAAGGTGTTTACGCAGGAAGAATCCGTTAAGATCGTCCTCGCTCGAATGCTGGCAAAGGCCCGAAAAGCGCTTGCCGTCGAGGACGCTCATTTTGCCTTGATCCTGGGCTCTCCCAAGGAGCAGGCCGTCCTCACTTTCAACTCCAGGGGCCTCGTGACCGGAGTCAGCCATGACAGCGCCAAGGTTCTCGGAGTTGCGGCGGACAAACTCATGGGGCGTCCGATCGACTCGATTTTGGCCGGAAAAGCCGCCGGCGTGAATCAAAGCGCCGATGAAATGCGCCGTGCGGAGACCGAGGGGACGGTGGAGTCGGAACGAGCGCATACGAGAGTGGGGGGCCCCGACTTTCTTGCCCATCACAGCCTCGTCGCCCTCATTGGTCCCACAGGGGACAACGAGGGCTTTGTGCGAACGATACGCGACCTGAATTGGCGACGAGTCCACGAAATCAAAGTCGCCGAGCTCCAGCAGACGATCGCCCTGCTGGTCGAGTGAGTGGGCGGATCTACCCCTCTGGCGGAGCGCCCTCTTACTTTGCAGCTAACGCTTTCTCGACCGCATCGCCATAGATGGGGGCGTCTTGGGCCCCAGCCCATTGCGCGATCACTTGGCCATCTTTGATCAGGAAGACGGCGGGGATAGCGGTGACGTGCCAGGCGGCGTAGGTCTTCCGATTGTCGAAAAGGACTGGGTTGGAGAACGAGTTCTCTTTCAGGAACTTGTCCAGCGGCTTCTTCTGCTGATCGGTGTCGACCGAGAGGAGTTGGAGGCCGTCCGCTTTGTGTTTGGCGTAGAGATCTTCTAACTCCGTTTTGGTCTGGCGGCAAGGGATGCACCAGGTGGCCCAGAAGTCGAGGAGCACAACTTTGCCCTTGAAGTCCTTTGCCGAGAATTCCTGGCCCGTCGTGTCTTTTAGATCGAAGGCGGGCATCGGGCGGGGAAGGACCGGGTCCGAATAAGCGTCGGGATCCTTCATAAAAGTGGCGAGCATGCCCTTGTCGTGGAAGTAATACGGCTTCCCGTGGTAAAGGACTCCCGCCACGGGCTTGGCCGGCGTCATCATGCTGCCAAGGGTGGAGCAAACCGCACAGACGGCGGACGCGGGCAGGTCTTTTGAGGCTATGGCCGCCGGCTTGTCTTGAGCCGCCGCGATGGCGGCCAAAGCCGCCATCGCGCTTAAAATAATAATGCTTTTCATGTTTTTTCTCCTAACGTTTCGTTCTTGTGCTCCGTTTCCGCTTTAAATGCGGCATCCAGACCCTCCGCCCTCATCCTTCCCCTAAAACCTCCAGCCCATTAGATAGGCTGGATGCTTGAGGTCGATGAGGTAGATGCCAGTCGTGTACCGATCCTGGCTGTAGGTGAGGAACGGGTCGTTGACCAAGCCGTCGTTTTGGAGGCCGGCGGCCCATGCGTTGATCGAGTATTTGAACCCGCCGACCATCCGAGTGAGCTTTCGATTCGTGCGATAACCAACGCCTATGAAGGTGTTGAAGCTGCCGTCCCTTAGCTGCCAGTTCTTTTCCGCAGTGGCGGAAAAGCCCGGATTGCCGGTTCCGATCCCCTGAACTCCGGCACTGATGTGCGTGCTCGGAAGGGCGCCCGTCTCGGGCGACAGCAGGTACGAGCCGAGCGCCCGAAAGGCGCCCTGCTTGAGCAGGAAGGCGGACCCGAGCGTGAACCGCGGGGTCACGCTGTACCAGAGGAATGTTTCATCCGTGGTAACGGAGTCGGGCGCATAGACGGTGTCCAAAAGCCACTTATAGTTAGATGAAGCCGAACTGGCCCCATATCCGCCAGCGACTCACAGCGGACAGTGAGCTTGGCTTTGCTGACTTTGCTGTTGAACCTGGGGCAGGACGCTTTTGTTGCTCTGCTGCTGGGCTTGCGCGAGCGCAAGGGATGCGATGACGTGAATAAACATTTATGTCTCCTATCGTGTGGATGAACCGTTGACGAACTGGGTCAAACGGCATCGATAGGAGGCGCGCGGGCTTGAGAGTTGGAGGTGGGCCGCCGTTCGGGCGGACTGGAGTCCGTGCCGAGCGCGTTGGGTTCAACCGGTCTCGGCTGGTTAAATGTTGGCGCCGGCGCTGCAAGGATGGCCGGCGTCGAGGCGACTTGAGCGGTGGAGTTGACAGCCCCGCGTTGGTACTTGACCGTCTGCGCCACGGCAAGGAACTGGCATTGGCAGCCGGCTTTTGGGTTGGCCCTGAAGCTTATATTTTTCTGGGCGGGGTGCGGCTTGCAGCACGCCCTCCCCATCTGCATCGCCCCTTTGCAGCAACACGCCTTGCCGGCCGGGTCCGACCATTTGGAGCAGGCTGCCTGCTCCGGGCCCATGGCGCAACCGACCATGA
>JANYLD010000052.1 GCA_025363835.1 Armatimonadota bacterium | reverse complement strand
TCATCTTTATCGACGAGATCGATTCCACTCGATCACTACCCTTCAATACCGACGAATTTTTTGCCGGGGTTAGAGAGTGCTTCAACCGTCGCGTCCAAGATGAGACTTACGAAAGATTAACGTTTTGCTTCCTAGGCGTCGCCATTCCCAGTGACCTGATCCGTGACACCCGGACAACGCCCTTTAACATTGGCGAGCGAATCTATCTCAAAGACTTCACTTATGAGGAGTTGGCGCCGTTATCCAAGATGCTCGGGGCGCATGGCGAAATAACTTTGCGCCGCGTTTTCTATTGGACAAACGGGCACCCATTTCTCACTCAGAGCATTTGCCGAACCCTGGTCGATCGGCAGCAGGTTTCGAGCGAGAAGGATGTCGACGACCTCATTTCATGCGACCTTCTCGAGGCTAAAGTTCGCGAGACCAACATAAACCTGTCTGACGTTGGCAATCGCGTGCTGAACGGCTATGCGGATGGGGACGATGTCGCGAAATTTCGCGCGGACATTCTCTCTGCTTTCCGCAAGTCGATTTCGGGCAAGGAGACCATTCAGGACGACGAGTCGAACCGAGTCACCGCCGTTTTGAAATTGTCCGGACTAATGCGATCCGAAGGAAGGACCCTTAGGGTTAGAAATCGCATTTACGAGCGCGTTTTCGACAAGACTTGGATTCGCGAGAACATGCCCGGGCAGGAGCTTCGGAGGCAAAAGCGAGCTTTCTGGCTTGGAGTTTTGCGAACCGCAGCGATCGCTTTTATTATCATTGGGATCGTTGGAACCTTGGCGTATCGCAACGATCAACTGCGCCGGGAAGCAAACTCGGAAAGGGACCGTGCCAACTACGAAGTCTATGTCGCCGATATGAACCTCATGACCGACCTGTGGCGGCGAGGGGATATCGATCAGATGCGAAAGGTGCTCAGCACCACGAAGGGGAATCCCGCGAAAGGTTGGGAATGGAACCTATGGAACCATTTGTCGCACAGCTCGTTGCGGGAATTCGACCTGAACGGCGGTTATGGGTCGGCGCTGAGCCCTGACGGCAAGAGGATTTTGGCGAGAATGCCAACGACGATCAATGTGCTCGACGCCAGCACTTTCGAGGTCCTCCGCACGATTCCAGCGATGGACACCAATAGCCGCCATCTCTGGTTCCCGGACAGCAGGCGATTTATCGAGTCGGCGAATGACGGTAATTCCTATATTGTGGACTCGCTATCGGGAAAGACCGAGGGGAAGATTAACGATACGGAGACCGGCGGTGGCCCTCAAATTTCGCCGGACGGCCGTTGGACGGTCGGCAACGATGGAAAGGGAGAGCCGCTCATCATCGACCTGCAGCATCTCACGACCAAAACGTATGGAGAGCCCCAAGCGGCAGGAAATGTCGGATTCTCGCCAGCGGCACAAATCGTTACCTACTCGGAACGCCCCAGAATCGGGCATGGACGAGCGCCGCGCCTTTATTTTTTTCAATTTCCGAGCCTGAAACCGCTTGGCTATATCGAGCCGCGCGGGGAGGTAAGAGCCGTTTTTACCAAGGATGGAAGGCACTTGATCACCGGTTCCTCAGAGGGTTGGATCGAGTATTGGGATGTTGCGACGAGGAAGGAGTTATGGGCCGTGAAAGGTCATACGGAAGGCGTTAAGAGCCTTTCCATCTCGTCAGACGGGGGCATCTTGGTAACGACAGGATGGGAGCGGTTTTCCCACGCATACGCGATCTCAGATAAAGGCGCGCAGTTGATCAACACGTTCCCTGACGCAAGCTTTGCCATGGTGAGCCCGGACGGATCGACTGCGTATGTTTGTTATTGGACTATCCGGGCCTATGACACAAAGGTTCCGGCCACAGCGCCGGCCTCTCACTTCCCAAAAGATGAATATCAACTGGGCGTGGTTTACCCGAATGGATGGATGGGGGCTGTTACGGTCTCCGGCAGTGCTTTCTACATGAACGCCTTCGGCGACCAACAGGGGCACCCTATGAAGTTCACCGGTGTGCCTGTCGGTCCAGGTTTGCATCATCCGTGGACGTTTTTCAACAACCCGAAGGGCGGGCTCGATATTGAGACATCCGGTGGAAATCTCATAGCCAACTTGCCCACTCAGGGGCCTGCGCGCGGCTGCGCGGAATCTCCGGACGGTTCGAAAGTTGTAGTGGCCGAACACCAATCCGCGCAGGTTTGGGACATTGCGGCAAAGCAGATTCTCCGCACTTACACGCTACCATCGCGGGGAAGTAGCCTTGATCTCTACAATGATGGAACCCTGGCCATCGGCCTGATCGATGGCTACATCCTCGTCTGTTGGCCCGACGGTCGGGTTAAAACGGACTACCTGGGCATAGGAACTATCACAGCCATTAAGTTCTCCGTGGACGGCAAGCTGATCATCGCATCCGAGAATGATGACAAGGCGACGGTTCTTGACGCGACAACGGGCGCGGTGATCCATCAGTTGCGGGGACATTCGCAGACAGTTACCAACGGGGATATCTCGCCGGACGACACGCGTTACGCCACTGCATCCGTGGATCGGAGCGTCCGCATTTGGGATGCCAAATCGGGCAGGACGCTTTCCGTTTTGGATGACTACGATGCGCCTGTGTTAAGCTTGCAGTTCACTACTGACGGGAAGTCACTGATCACCTTCGATTCGTCCGGTGCGGTGAGGATATGGCCAACAGATAATTCATGGAAACAGAACTAAGCCAGACTTCGCCGCCGTCTGCTCAGGGGTCCCAGATCGTCCACGTTCTGTTTGTGGACATCGTGGGTTACTCGACACATTCAGTCGATGCTCAATCGCGGCTCATCCAGCAGTTTAACGCCGCCGTTCAGAGTTCTCGTTCATATCAAAGGGCGCGAGCGCAGGGATCCGTTTTTGCGCTTGCTACCGGGGACGGGAGCGCATTAGTCTTCTTACATGATTACGACTCTCCCGCTCGGTGCGCGCTCGAGCTTGCGAAATTGTTGCCCGCCGACATGCGAGTGAGAATGGGGATCCATAGCGGTCTCGCTCAAAGGCAGACGGACATCAACGGACAGGCCAACTTTGCGGGGGAAGGGTTGAATACCGCCCAAAGAATCATGGATTTTGGCCAACCGGGGCACATTCTTATTTCAGGCCAATACGCATCTTGGCTGGTCCAGTCTGACGAATGGCGCGGCAAGGTTATCGAGTTTGGAGATGGGGTTGCCAAGCACGGATTAAAGCTCCAGGTGTATGGGCTTTCCGACGGAATGGTCGGACTGCGGGAAGCGCCCCGCGGCTTGATCCCGAGCGCAAGCTCTGGACGGCCACCGAATGCTTTGAACATCGTGATCCTTTATAAGCGGAAAGCGAAGCCGGACGACGAGGTGCTGGCTATGCTGGAGCAGTCGCTGGGATCGAGGGGGCATGGGCTCTTTATTGACCGGCATCTGAAGATCGGGGTGGAGTGGGCGAAGGCTATCGAGGAGAAAATTCGGTCTGCTGACGCTGTGATTGCAATACTTTCCGACGCGGCTGTTGGGAGCGAGATGCTCGAGTATGAGCTTGAGACCGCGTTCGACGAGAATAGGAAACGAGGCAAGCCGTATATGCTGCCCGTGCGGGTGGGAACCGATAAAGCGGTTGAGGGCCCCATCGGCTCCTTTGTCAACAGCCTCAACTTCTCTGTTTGGTATGGACCGCAGGACAATGAACGCGTATTGGCGGAATTGCTCTCTTCCGTTACGGAACCGCCGAAGCCTAAGCAGGAGGCTCTCCAGCTCGAACCGGTGGGCGGCGCAGTTTCGCCAGATTCACCATTCTACGTAGAGAGGGATTCCGATCCTGAATTTCTTCAAGCGCTTCGCAATCATGAATCGATCGTTCTAGTGAAAGGTCCTCGGCAAATGGGCAAGACCTCGATGATCGGGCGTGGGGTCAAGCTTGCGAACGAGGAGGGTTGGCGGGCGGTGATGACGGACTTTCAGAAGCTGAGTGTTTCGCAACTGGCTTCAGAAGAGACGTTCTACAAGCTTCTGGCCGCTACTTTGGCCAAACGGTTGAACTTCAAGTACGACTTCCAGGATGAGTGGCTGGACGTGTTCGGGGCGAACATGAACATGGACAACTTTCTCCGAGCTCTCTTAGAGGAGTCAGAAGTGCCGCTCGTCTGGTTTATGGATGAGGCGGACAAGTTGTTCGGGGTTCCTTTTGCCAGCGACTTCTTCGGACTGGTGCGGTCTTGGCACAACTGCCGGGCGACGGAGCCGAGCGGACCCTGGTCTCGGCTTTCGGTGGTCATCGGTTACGCGACGGAGGCACACCTATTTATTCAGGATTTGAATCAGTCGCCGTTTAATGTGGGCCGCCAGCTTGAGCTTGGCAACTTTTCGGTGCAGCATTTGGAGGATCTGAACCGGCGGTACGGTTTTCCCCTTTCCTCCAGAGACGAGATTGTTCAACTCCACGAACTGGTGGGGGGACAGCCGTTTTTGACCCGTCGGGCTTATGATGTTTTGAGCCGAAAGGTTATGGATTTTACGACGCTCATGGCGACAGCGGATCGAGACGATGGACCGTTTGGGGACCATCTGAAGCGGATTCTGATTTCGGTATCCCAGTTGCCATCTGTGTTGGACGCTTTGCGTAACTCACTGTCGAACCCGGAGCTTCGGGACACGGACGGTTATCATCGGTTGCTCGCGGCGGGGATCGTGAACCAGACCGGCGACCGGAGTGTTCGGCTGCGATGCGAGCTCTACCGACGGTATTTGAGCCAGCACCTTTCGCGGTAGGGCTTGGTCTAGTAGGTCGTGTCGGTCCAGTTTGTGTTTTAGTGTGGTGGGTTATCGCACGAGATAGTCTCCGGTGACGATGGGGAGCTTTTGTTGTTGGTTTTGGCGGTGGATGATCGGTTTGTAGGGGAAGACTTGTTGGGCTAGGAAGGCGATGTGGTTGTCTCGCTCTTGAGCCTCGCCAAAGATGGTCACGTAGGGGGAGCAGACGATGGTGTGGCCGTAGCGGATGTAGGTGTCGTCGAAGCAGGTCACGTTGAGTAGGCCGGTCTCGTCTTCGAGGTCGAAGAAGACCACGCGTTTACCGCTTTGGGTTGGGGGGAAGCGCAGTCTGATAGGGTTGCCAACCACGTAGGCTTTCTGCAGATGTGGCAGGCGGCTGGCTTCGGCGGAGGTGATAACTCCTTTGGCGGCCACTCTTTCTCTTTCAAAAGCCATCAGGTGGGAGGCGACGTCCATTTCTAGGATCGCTCGCTCGTAGAGGGCTTTTTCTTCTTGTGAGAAGTCTTCGACACCTTGAGGGAGAGCGGGCTCTGGTTGCTGGAGAGCGAGGGAGTTTGGGCCGAGGTTGACGGTGGCGGCGAAGTTTTGAGCTTCCGGGACCGCCCAGAGGGCGGCTCGGCGGTTGTGGTGGAGGGTGTCAAGCGCGCCGCTGAGGATGAGGAGTTCTAGCTCGTCTCGGTTGGGTCTGACGCGGGCGGCGAAGTCGAAGAGGGAAGTGTAGGCGCCCTGCAGCCGTTGGAAGACGATGGCGGTTGCGGTTGGTTTGGAGAGGCCTTTGAGCTGGTTGAGGGCGACTCTTATGCCGCCGTTGGGGAAGACGATCTTGGGGTCTTCTTCAGCTTGGACGTCCTCCACACTGAACTTGAGATCGCTTTTGTTTATGTCTGGCGGGAGAACTTTAACGCCTCGCGTGCGGGCCTCGTTGATGATGGTGCAGGGGCCGTAGTAGCCGGCGGGCTGGGCGTCGAGGAGGGCGGAGAAGTATTCGGCGGGGAAGTTCTGCTGGCACCAGACGCAGCGGACGGAGATATCGGCAAAGGCGAGCGCATGGCCCTCCGCAAATCCGTAGCCTTGGAAAACCGCTACTAATTCATAGACCTCCTCGGCAATGTGCTGCGGGTAGCCGTTTCGCATTACCCTCTCGATGACTTGCTCTTTGATCGAGCGAACGTAGTCGTCTTTTCTCTTCTTATGGATGGACTCGCGCGCGTCCTCTGCTTCACCTGATGTGTACCCTCCGAAGGTCTGGAGAAGCATGTCGACCTGCTCTTGGAAGACGATGATGCCGTAGGTGGGACCGAGGATTCGTTCTAGCTCTGGGTGAGAAAAGCTGTACGGTTTTCCTTTTCTCCGCGCGATCAGCTCGTTCAGCTTCACCGCGCCGCCGACGCCGGGCCGGATACCGGCTTGGACGAGGCGGGCATCTCCGAGGTCTTTGGTGCCAAGCCTAATGTGGGCTTGGCGCATGGCGGGGGAGGCTGATTGGGGGATGCCGATGAGTTGGCCGGCGCGCATGGCTCGGTAGGGCTCGTCCTCGTCGGTGGAGAGCTCTTCCACCCGGAAGTCCATCTGCTGGGTTCTGACTCTTGTTTCCGTGTCGGAGAGGACGTCGTTGCCGCGCAGGCAGAGGATATCGAACTTGTCGAAGCAGCGCTTGGCGCTCCGTTTGTCCCATTGGAGGATTCGCACGCCGTCCACCGCGGACTGGATGACGGGGACGGTGTCGGCGATTGGCTCGCGGGAGATGACGACGCCGGATGAGTGGGAGCGGAGGTTGCGGGGCAGGTCCATCATGATGTCGGCCAGCTTGAAGACCCAGTGGAAGCGTTCGCGAGGGATGCCACTGTCTCTCAGCTCGGGCTTGGCGTCGATGGCCTGTTC
>JANYLD010000005.1 GCA_025363835.1 Armatimonadota bacterium | reverse complement strand
CATGGCGTTCTTGTCCTTCTTGCTCGCCCGCACCACGAAGACGCCGACCATGGTGGCCAGAATGCCGATGGCCGGAATGGCGATCGGGAAGATCACGGTCTTGGCCGCGTCGCCGCCCCGGTGGATCGACGAGAAGGCGGTGACGCCCAAGATGATGGCGGCGATGATGGTGATGACGTAGGACTCGAAGAGGTCAGCGGCCATGCCGGCGCAGTCGCCCACGTTGTCGCCCACATTGTCGGCGATAGTGGCGGCATTGCGGGGGTCGTCCTCCGGAATTCCCGCTTCAACCTTGCCAACAAGGTCAGCACCGACGTCGGCGGCCTTTGTAAAGATGCCGCCTCCAACGCGCATGAACAATGCAGCGAGGGAGCCGCCAAATCCGAATCCGACTAGGATTCGCATAGCGTTCGGTCCGCCGAGCAAGAGGATGAGGGTGGCGCCAATGAGGCCCAAACCCACGGTGAGGAGTCCGGCGACCGCGCCGCTTCGGAATGCGACCTCAAGAGCCGCTTTGTAGCTCGTGAGGGCTGCATTGGCGGTGCGCATATTGCCGTTGACGGCCATCATCATGCCCGCGTAGCCTGCAATATAGGAGGCGGCAACGCCCATGACGAAGGCGAAAGCGATCCACAGGGCAACGGACATGCCGTACTGGCCCTGGAAGAGCGCGACCAAGCCGATGCCCAGCGCGATGACGAACCAGATCATGGTGGAGATCTGGCGTCCAAGGTATGCCTGGGCACCCTCGCGGATAGCGAGGCCTACCTCTTGCATCTTGGCGCTGCCTGGCGAAACCTTCATCAAGGTCGCCCGAATGCCGGCCGCGAAGAGGATCGCGACGACACCAAATGCCAAGGAAATGAATAGAAGGATGTAGTCACTCTTCGCGAAGCGGAGAACGACGTCTCCCTCCGCAGCCGAGGCTATCTGTGGGAATAAAAAGCCAAACGTTGCCAAGAGCAACGTGGCCAGGGCGCGCGGCGAGGCAAGTAGCCTTCGAGCCGCTTCGCTAAGCAACTTCATGATTAGAGTCAAACCCCCGTTGGTTATGACGCTTCCATGCGCTACCGCACTTGGCCGCCGAACTTCGAACCCAAAGATGATACCCGCAGGGTCCGCTTCAGATCGGATTTAAGGTGTTACGGTATTGCGGTATTCAAGTGCGATGCGGGATACGAGATGCGAGATGCGAGATGCGAGATGCGAGATGCGAGATGCGTTACGCTTGGTCAGAGTTGAATCCTGAATCCTGAATCCTGAATCCCGCATCTCGTATCGCACCCCTCGTCAAGGAGTACAATCCATGCTCCAATGACGACCGTTGATGTGAATGTGACCGCGGGCAAGGCGCACGTAGGGCAGCCTTGGCTTTGGCGTCTTTCTCGCGAGTTCGACGTGAGGGTGAACGTAAAGAAGGCCAGCATCGACGAGGACTACGGCTGGGTTCAAATCGAGCTCGAGGGGCCCGTTGAGGAGATTCAACGGGCGATCGCTTGGCTGATGACAACCGGGATGCATGTCGAATCGCTACAACGCGCCGTTGGCGCATGAACGACTTTCTGCCGTATCCACCGGAGGACTTCGAGGAGTTCTGGCACGAGGCCGTGGAGGAAGTCCGGTCCCTTCCCATCGCCGTCCACCGAAGCTGGACAAACGAATTCAACCTGCCGGGCTTTGTCGTCGAGACGCTGAACTTCGATTCGGTTGGTGGCCGAAGCGTCAACGGCTGGATCGCCTACCAGCCCGGTGGCCGAAATCTCCCCGCCTTCCTCTGGACTCCACCTTACGGTCGGGAATCCTTGCTTCCAAACCAATATGGAACTAGAGAAGGCTTCGTCAGTCTGAGTCTCAATTTCTTTGGCGAGTCCGCGTTTCATCAAGAAAAATACAGGATAGAGCGGGGATACTTTACTGAAGGTGCTGCAGACCCGCATACCTGGGTCTTCCGCCGCATGTTCCAAGACGCCTACATGGCCGTCCGAGTGCTTGCAGCCCAGCACGAGGTCGATGAGAATCGAGTGGGCGCGATGGGCATGAGCCAAGGGGCCGGAATCTCCATCTGGCTGGGAGCCTGGTGCGACCTCGTCAAAGCCGTCTGCGCCGACATGCCCTTCCTCTGCACCATCCGCCACACCCTCCTGAAGAGCGTGCACCGCTATCCATTGAAGGAGTTAACCGACTTTATGGCTTCCATACCTCTGGGTGAGGAGAGGGTGTTGAACACGGTTTCTTACTTCGACACGATGAATCAAGCGACCCGCTGCCACGTACCGACGCACGTGACGTTGGGGTTGAAGGATCCGGCGTGCCGGCCGGATAGCGTGAGGGCTTGTTTCAATGCCTTGGCAGGGAAGAAGGTGTTGACCGAACTCGATTGGGGCCACGATTGGCATCCAAGCATGGTCGAAACCAATCGCAATTGGTTGCTCGATAACCTGGCCGATGCAAACGGCTGACCCTATCCTCGGTTCCAATCGGCTTCGGCAATTCCTGACTGGCGCACAATGGAACGGATTGTCCCCACGCTGACTTCTCGGTGCTTTGGAACGATTGTTGTCTTTTAAGAATTCTACGTTCCAGTTCTTGAGATCGAATCTCGAATCGCCTTAACCTGCACCAACAACTCCCTCGCTCGACTCAAAGGCCACTGTGTGGCCGCGTCTGACAAGGCGTGCTTCGGGTCAGGATGGACTTCAAGGAATAGCGCATCGATGCCTACGGCCGCGGCAGCCCGGGCCATGGCTGGGATGGACTCACGAACCCCTCCTGTCGTGGTTCCTGCACCACCCGGACGCTGGGCGGAGTGGGTAGCGTCGAAGCAAACGGGGACGCCGAAGGAGCGCATGATTTCTAAGCCAGGCATGTCGACGATGAGCGTGTTGTATCCAAAGCTGGTCCCGCGCTCAGTAAGCACGACTCCTTTGGCGTTGAATGACCTGAGCTTTTCAACAATGTTCTTCGTGTCGTGTGGAGCGAGGAATTGGCCCTTCTTGACGTTTAACGCCTTGCCGGTTTCTGCAGCGGCCTCCAGAAGGTCGGTCTGCCGGCACAGGAAGGCGGGGATTTGGAGGAGGTCGATGACTCGGGCCGCAACGGCGGCTTGATCGGGCAGGTGGATGTCCGTAGTGAGAGGCACGTGGAATTGGCCTTTGACGGCAGCAAGGATCTCAAGGCCGTCTTGAATGCCCGTGCCGCGGTCCGATCCGAGGGAAGTTCGGTTTGCTTTGTCGAACGAGGCTTTGAAGATGTAATTGAAGCCAAGTTCGGCGCACAGATTTTTCATCTCCTCCGCGACCTGCATGCACAGTGCTTTGGATTCGGCCATGCAGGGGCCGGCGATGATGGTCAACTTTGGATCGCCGATGGCGAAAGGGCCGACGGATGCGGTCTTGATGTTCATGTTTCTGGACGGAGCGGACATGGGAAGTATGGTGTTTTTAGAAATTGTTGCCCATGTTTTTGTCATCCCGAGCGAGTCCCCGAGTCGAGGGACCTGACAGGAGGCGAGGAAGTGTTTGTAGAAGCATTCCGAAATTACAGTCAGGTCCCTCGACTCGGGGACTCGCTCGGGATGACAAAAACATGGGCAAGCAATCCTAAGATCCCGCTTGCGCGAGATATTGCTTCAACTTCTCAGGACTGTCCAACTCATCCTTGCCCGTCACCACCTTCACAGAAACGCCGCCCGGTTTGAGGATTTCTACATGAGGCAGGCCCTTAATATTAAACAGATGGTCGGTCAAGTCCACGTATTTCTGGTCGACCCCGGTGCTCTGGTCAATGCGCAGCGCAACTACGTTTTGCATGGCGGCGATGCCTTCCGGCTTGTTGAAGACGGCGTTCTCAATCTCGTGGCAAACCGCGCACCAATCGGCGGAGGCGTCGATCACAATGGGTTTGCCGGACTTCTTCGCGTCTTCAAACGAAGCGAGAGTAAATGGGATCCAATGGACCGAAGTGTTTGCCCCAAGCGCGGATAGCTGCTCGTCCCTGATCGCTGTGGACCTGGCTTGGATGAAGTTCCCGGCGAAGATGCCGCAGACGAGGATGGCCAGACCCTTCATGCCCCAAATCACCTGCGTGCTGCCGCTCTTCTCAAAGAGGAACAGGTAGACGGCGGCGAGAATAAGGAACGTCGCCTGAACTACGTAGGTTTTCGGTTCTCCAGAGCGGAGTTGGAACGCTTGCAGGAAGTAATTCAAGGCGATCCAGAGGACCACGATTCCGAGGAGCGCTTTGAGGGTCTGCAACCATCCACCCGCCTTAGGGAGGGTCTTCGCGCCGCTGGCAAACGCGCCCAGGGCGAAGAAGGGAAGGCCAATACCTAATCCGATAGAGGAGAACAGGAGTAGCCCAATAGGCACACTCTTGAACTCCGCAACTTTGATTGCAAACGCAGTCACCACCGGTCCGGCGCAAGGCGCAGCGGCAAAGCCCATGAGAAGACCCATGAGGAGCGCTCCAACGGCGCCGCTGCGGCCGTGAATCTGCTTGCCCAGAAACTGGGGCAAACGGATCTCGTAAACCCCGAACATGGATAGCGCCAAGACCGTCATGAGCACGCCAAGCGCAAACAGGAACCAAGGGGCTTGGAATAGAGCGCCAATGCTTCCGCCAAGCGCTGCGGAGACACCCCCCACAACTCCATAGGTGAGAGCGAGGCCCAGCATATACATGAGCCCTAGCCCTACCCGGGCCATCCTATTGCCAGCCACCTGATTGGAGAAGAAGCCTACGGTGACGGGGATCATCGGATAGACGCAAGGTGTTACTGCGAGAGCCATGCCGGTGAGCAAGGCCAGAAGGATGATGAAGAGGTAATTGCCGTGGAGGAACGCGTCTTTGAGGTGGGTTGCGATAAATCCGTCGTCGGACCCCTCAGGCGCAGCCGCCGCTGGTGCTGTTTGCGCGGGGGCCGCCGCTGATTTTGTGGGCGTCTGCTCAGTCCTTTGTACAAGGGGTGTGGACTTTTGCGTCGTCTCAGTCGGAGCGGCTTGCTCCTTCTTTGGAACTTGAACGGTTGGCTCGACCTTCGCTTGATCGACATCGGTCTTAGCCGGAACACTTTTGGAAGGCACGCTATCTACCGGTGCGGCCTTGTCGGGACCGGAACCCTGTACGGCCCGCTCGGTAATCGGCGGCGGAGTCTTCTTGGGCGGCTTTTGGGTGTCAGCAGTCTTCTCGGGAGGGACTGTGCCGTACTGAACTGGAGCTTCTCCCTTCTGGGTGTCTGAAGTCGCTTGCTCCGGCTTTTTGCTCGGAGGGATCGCTTCGGGGGGAGCCACAAACGCGCTCGCAACGATCAACTTTGAAGTCGCCGTGACCGATTTTGGCGGGAAGCAGTTGTTGTTGGTGCACTGCTGATACTGGATGCTGAGAGAGATGTCGTAAGAACCGGCTTTTCCCGGTGCCTGCAAGGTGATCGGGATCTTGATCGTGCCTTCATAGACCTTGACCGGCTTGGTCTCGCCCCCAACAATCTCGTCCTTGCCCACCGGGTAGGCGACCTTGACCAGCTTCACGTCGGTCGAGGTGGATTTCACCGTAACGGGGATCATGTAATCCTCGCTCGGCGGGTTTTGATAGGCGTGAAGCCCATCGCCAAAGGTCAACGTCAAAACGGCGTTTACTTTCGAACCGGGCTGAGATTTTGCAGACGGGATCGTCAGGGAAGCCTGCGGTGCAACGTCCTGCTGTGCGATGGCCAAAGCGCACAGAAGCGTAAACAGCAAAATGGGGAAGACTCTAAGGCCTCGGCTCACAACCACTTCTAATCGCTTTCCGCCCCGGAAGTTCCCAAAGGTCAAATTCCAACCCGTCAAGCAGTCACCTGGCATCCGTTACCTGTCGCCGCATAGTCCAGATTCAACGACGACCCCTAATCCTTCATCCTTCATCCTTCCGCCTTTATCCTTCAAGCAATCCCCATCCATTTCTTGATGCGATAGAACGTGGTGTCCCGGTTGATCTGTGCGATTGCTTGAGTGAGGGGGACGCTCTTGGGGCAGACCTTGACGCAGTTCTGAGCGTTGCCGCAACCGGTGATGCCTTCTTCGCTGCTCATGAAGTCCAACCGCTCGTTCTCGAGGGTCTTGCCAACCGGATGCAGATTAAAGAGCAGAGTTTGCGCGACAGCAGCGGGCCCGACAAAAGGCGAGTGGTCGTTCACTTGAGGGCATGCCTCCAGACAGCAGCCGCAAGTCATGCACCGGGAGAGCGCGTAGCGCAGATGCCGAATATGGTCGTCCTGCGCAGGTCCCATCCCTAAATCGTAGGATCCGTCGATCGGAACCCAGGCGTCCACCTTCTTCAGGTTCTCGAACATCTTGCTACGGTCGACGATGAGGTCGCGAACCAGCGGAAACTTCTGCATGGGCTCGAGGGTGATATTGAGCGCCTCGCCATCCTCCTGGCCAACGTCTTCCACCAGCGCTGTGCAAGCTTGGCGGATGCGCCCATTCACATTCATGGAGCAGGAGCCGCAGACCTCTTCCAGGCAAGCCGCCTCCCAACTGGGCGGCCGAACGGCTTTGCCGTCCGTTGTTGCGGGGTTCTTCTGGATCTCCATCAGCGCGGAGATCACGTTCATATTCTGCTTGTACGGGACCTCAAAAATGTCCCAACGAATCTCGGCTCCGGCCTTCTCTTGGCGCTTGATCTTCAGTCGAATGGTCTTCGGCATCGCGGTAGGTTAAGGCTACCCGCGTGCGCGCCGAGTTCTTTGGGACTGCGAGAGCTTGCTC
>JANYLD010000388.1 GCA_025363835.1 Armatimonadota bacterium | reverse complement strand
CATGGCTGAGACCGCGAAGATTCTTTCTCCTCAGAAGACAGTGCTCATCCCGGACCTGCATGCAGGATGCCCGATGTCGGATATGATTGATGCAAAGCGGCTTCGTGAGTTCAAAGCAGAGCATCCCGGCGTCCCGGTGGTGGCCTACGTCAACACATCAGCAGAAGTCAAAGCAGAAAGCGATATCTGCTGCACGTCGGCGAATGCGTTGAAGGTTGTGGAATCAGTTGATTCGGACGAAATTCTATTCATCCCCGATAAATCGCTCGGTTCGTACGTGGCAGGCAAAACCACGAAGAAAGTGACGTGCTATCCCGGCTTCTGCCCCACACACCACAGGATTTTCGCGCAGGATGTAGTCCGCGCAAAGCAGGAGCACCCCAATGCAATAGTTTTGGCGCATCCGGAATGCACAACGGACGTGGTTGACCTTGCAGACGTAGTCACCAGCACATCAGGAATGCTCCGATGGGCTCGTGAGAACAACGCTAAAGAGATCATCATTTGCACCGAGCGCGGGATTCTCCACCGATTGAGAATCGAGAACCCCAACATGCAGTTCTACAACGTGACAGAGCTGAACGTATGCCCGAATATGAAGAAAATCACGCTCGAAAAAGTATTGTGGTCGCTTGAGGAAATGATCTATGAGGTCACAGTGCCAGAGGACATCATCGCAAAAGCCAAGAAGGCGATTGATGGAATGCTTGCAGTAGTCTGACTGTCCTGTGCCTGAGTCTCCCACCGAAAAGTGGGGATTCATCCACCAACAAGGCCGTACAGTCATCAAGCCCAAGTTTGATCCCTTCACAAGGTTCCGGGAAGGCCTTGCGGTTGGCCAAATCGGCAACAACTACAGCTACATAAACAAGAAGGGCCCTGCCTTCTCAAAACTCACAACTCAGCCCCCACTCTTAACCGCGGCAAACGCCGGACTGGTGGAATCCGCTACCCAAATCGCGTAAGGATGGCTGATTAGTGGGCGTTTTCGCCAGTCTTGTTCCTGGCCTACTGTGGCTAGGAATGTCTTTTTCTCTTCGTCGTTCACCCACCACTTGCCGAGGTTTGCGAATGGTACCATCGTGGCTTCGGCCTTTGTGCCGTTCGGGAGTTCGACTTGAACTTGTAGTCCGGGACCGAGCGCTCCTGCCGGGGCTGCTACTTCCTTGATGCCTGCCCTCATGTTGGTCGGGTCTATGATCACGCCGCCGAGTTCTTCGGAATTGCGCCCATAAGTCTTACTGACTATAGACTTCCGCATATCGTCCGTATACCAGACGGAATCGAGCATATAGACTTCGGGGCCTCGGGTCAACGCCCAGAGTCCGGCGCTGTTATACTCGCCCTTGACCCACTGAGCCTGCATCGGGAGCTTGACCTCCACCACATCACCCTTCTTCCAATTGCGAGTGATCGCAGCATACTTCCCGGACACAATTTTGGCCACAAACTCGCCTCCGACGGTAATCAATGGCTTGTCGCACCATTGCGGTATCCTCACATATAGAGTGAACTTCGCAGGCTTTGCGGGTGACACTTCAATTCTGATGGTATCCGTCTCAGGATAGTTCGTCACCTGCTTAACCAACACTTTGACCGATGCAACGCCATCAAACTCAGCAGATGACGCTACGAACTGGTTCACATAGATGGCATTCTTGCCTTTGGCGTAGATCAACTGCGGGAGCTTTGCAATCATTCTCGCTCCGCTCGAACTGCAGCAGTCCGGACCGGTATAGTATCCCCATGGCTTGGTGCCGTTTGGTGCGGTATGGTATCTGAAACCATCACCATCCCATGTCTGGGTAGCAAATGTGTGGTTGAACATCAGCTTCTCGATGACATCAGCATACTTGGTATCACCGGTAGTCTCAAGCATGCTCTGGCAGAGGTCCATCCAAGACATAGACGAACATGTCTCACAGACGCTTCCGGTATTGGGCAGATTATGCTCCGGTTCATAGTGCTCGCGTACGCTTGTGGTTCCGGTGATAAACATCTGTCGGGCAGCGATATCGTTCCAGGCTGCATTAACTATTTTGAAATACTGCTTGTCTCCAGTGGCCT
>JANYLD010000344.1 GCA_025363835.1 Armatimonadota bacterium | reverse complement strand
CTCGGGATCTCTGCACGATCTGGGCGACCATGATGGCGATCGAGAGGTAGATCAGGGTGTAGAAGAGGTACTTCTCCGGCTGCGAGATGTTGAGAAATTCTTGCCGGGTCGGTTCCACGTTTAGCTCTTTACCCGTTGAGTCGCTTGCATTTCAAATTACCCGCTGCAGGGGGTGGCGCAGGACGTTAGGTCGTTTGGGCGTTGCAGTGGCTCTGTTTATGTGCAGTTGGACCGAGAGCGCCTGCCGGTTGCCTGCAGCCATTGAGGGCCATTGAAGGAAGGGAAATGAAACGGGCGAGGGAAATGGATTCTCACGCCCGTTTCAGCAGACGCCCTTCTAGACTTATGATTTCGTGAAGGTTAGGCTTCCGTTGTCGGCTCCGCCGGGGGTGCCGCTGGTGTCGGCGGTGAGCGTCTTCTTGTCCGAACTGGGGTTAAGCTTGATAGTTTGGTTGGCGGCGGGTGGGTTCACCTTGCCGTTGGTCATGGAAGTCGTGGGGGTAAGCACCAACTGGTTGTTGGTGATCGTCCAATTGCCGCTTGCGCTTCCAGAGCCGGCCACGCCTCCTCCGCTGCTGGAAATGCTGAATGTCTTATCCGCTTTCAGATCTAGAAGGATGGAGGATTTCTGCAATTGCTGCTCGAAGGCCGCGCCTTGGGGTCCGGCTTTGGCAAGCTGATCCATAAGCTTCTTCGCAAGCTGGATCTTGCCCGTGTAGTGGCCTGCGTAAGCGGCTTCGGGCTTGGAGCAGCCTGCGGCCGCGATGGCGATGAGGGCCAGCAACGGCCAGAGGGATCGAAAAATGCGTGGCATCACGCCTCCTACTGTACAGCATTTAGTTGCAGCTGCTGGGTCTGTTAGCTTCAAGTGCGCAGTTTTGGACGGTTCCGTGGTCGGACGCGGCGCCTTAAGACTTCCTAAAGACCAGACTGCCGAACTGGGCGGCTTGAGGGTTGCCGCTCATATCGGCAGTCAAAGAGTTTCCGTCGGCAGCGGGGACTAGGACTTGGGGCTTCTTGTCCGTGAGGGGGGAAGGCTTTCCATTGACGGTCTCGTTAAGATCGGTGAGTGTTAGCTTGTTGTCTTCGAAGGCCCAAGTCCCGGTGCTGACGTTCGTGCTAGGCGTTTGGGACGATGGGATCGTTGCCGTGGCTGTGTACGTTTTGTCCTTCTTAAGCTCCAGGTCCATCTTGAGGCCGCCTAGTTGGTCTTTGAGTTGGGCGGCAAGTTGAGGTGGGGCTTTGGCAAGGTCCACTTGCGTCTTCTGCGAGAACTGCATTTGTCCCGTGTAGTGTCCAACGAACTTGTCTTCAGGCTTGCTACAGCCTGCGGCCGCGATGGCTAGAAGGGCGCCTATCGGAGCTAGGATTTCGAAGATTTTGGACATTGGGCACCTAGGGAGCGGAAGCGCTGCGAGTGAACACTAAAGCAACGGGAGGAGCATTTTTCGTATCGCCCTGCTCCGGAGTTAGGGTGTTGTTGTCCGCGCTGACAGAGAGAGCCATGACCGTGTTGTTTGTTCTGGAGTTTCCGGCTCCAGAACCGAGCGTAAGCAAGACTTTTCCTTGAAGGTCGGTCCACTTGCCGCTGCTAGTTGTTGCACCCGGACCAGAGGTCTTCATGGTGAATGTCATGTCCGATCGGAGATCGAGGTCGATCTCCGAGGCGGCAAACTGCTTTTTGATCGTGTCAGCTTTGGCTGCTGAAACCTTAGCAAGGGATGCATTTCCCGCGGCGGTGAGTTGGGGATGGCCAACATAGAAGCCCACCAGCTTGTTCGTAGGGGCTTTGGAGCATCCTAGCGCCGCGGCGGCAAGCACGATCGCAAAGGGCGCGAGGATTCGAAGAATGCTTGACATCGGAATTTACTGTACACGATGTTGAAGGAGGAAAGATGAAGGACGGCGGACGAAAAATTGGGCGGGAATTACACTTTTGTGAACGTCATTTTGCCGAATCCTCCGAAGATGGTGCCGGAGGCTGGGTCCAAGGTTAGTTTTTGGCCTTTGTTGAGCACCTCGACCTTCATCTCCTTGGTATCGGGAAGCATGTTGGCGCCAAAGGGCATGGAGAAACCGGATGGGGCGTGGTCCATGGCTTTGGCTGCTTCTTTGCGAGCTTCGTTTGCCGGCATTCCCATGACGCTCTTTGGAGTGAGGATTATCTCTTGGTTTTTGTAAGCCCAAGTTCCTGCGATAGGAGCCATGGAGAGGCTGAGGACAAAGGTTTTGTCGGGCTTCAGGTCGAGTTGGGGCTCGATCATATTGGCGTAGTTGCCGGCCATGGCGCCCATGGAGCTGCCTTTGAGGACTGAGCCGAGTTCAACTTTGCCGCGCCACTTACCTACCAACTGGTCTTCTTCGGACATGCAGCCGGTGATGAGGATCGCGAGGGGTACGAGGATGAGGAAGAGGCGGCGCACGTTTAAGGCTGACAAGTTTTCGACGTGTTTAGTTGCTTGGCTGGGGCCATTGCGGATGATTATGTGATGAGGTGATGAGGTGAGGCGGGGTGTGGGGCTTGCGTTCAGGACCCAACCGCAGTCCAATGCGGAAGTCATTGAGTGTTTTTGCCGATGGACGGGCCGCGATTGCCCGAGTTGTTTCGTCGGTCGGTTGCGGGTTCTGGGTTCCGCGTGTTCGCCCCCATCCCCCTTCGGGTACTTCCCCCACAGGTGCGGGAAGACTCTTTGCTGAGCTTAACTCTCTTCGAAGAGGGTCGAGTCTTCTGATTGGCGGCGGGGTGGTGGTTTTAGGCCGAGGTGGGTGTATGCGGAAGCGGTGACAATTCGGCCCCTGGCGGTGCGTTGGAGGAGGCCTTGTTGGAGGAGATAGGGCTCGTAAACGTCTTCGATAGTTCCGGAATCCTCGCCGGTCGTGGCGGCGAGGGTGTCCAGACCGACGGGGCCGCCACCGTATTTTTCGATCATGGCGGTGAGGAGGGTTCGATCAACGCGATCCAGACCAAGTTGGTCAACTTCTAGCGCGTCAAGGGCTTTTTTGGCAATGTCTTTCCCAATGGTGGTGAGGCCGTCCACCTGGGCGAAGTCTCTGACGCGCTTGAGGAGACGGTTGGCGATTCGGGGAGTTCCTCGGGAACGTTTGGCAATCTGGCTTGCGCCTTCTTCGTCGACTTGATAGCCGAGGATGCCCGATGAGCGGGTGATGATTTGGTGGAGGGCTTCAGGGTCGTAGAATTGGAAATGAGAAACGATTCCAAAGCGATCCCTTAAGGGCCCCGTAAGAAGGCCCTGCCTCGTGGTGGCGCCGATGACGGTGAACCTGGGGACGTCTAGCCTGATAGAGCGCGCGGCGGGACCCTTGCCGATCATGATGTCGACCTTGCAGTCCTCCATAGCTGGATAGAGAATCTCTTCGACGGGGCGGCTGAGGCGGTGGATCTCGTCGATGAAGAGGACGGCGTGGGGGTCTAGGTTGGTGAGGATGCCGACGAGGTCGCCGGGGCGCTCGATGGCGGGGCCGCTGGTGATATGGATCGTGGCGCCCATCTCTACGGCGATGATGTGGGCGAGGGTTGTTTTACCGAGCCCCGGGGGGCCGTAGAGGAGGACTCGCCCTCATCGGCCAACTAGGCGAGGAATCGGTTGCTAACGCCATCGCCAACCAAGACCCAAGAGCCCTCGCAAGAGCGAACGGAGTGGGCCCCCGCCTCGCGGAACGC
>JANYLD010000261.1 GCA_025363835.1 Armatimonadota bacterium | reverse complement strand
AGATCGCGTTGAGATGGTGCAATGCGGCGTAAAGCGTCGTGGTCTTACCGCTACCGGTTGGCCCTGTCACAAGGAGAAGCCCTTGCGGCTCTTCCAGCTTGGGAAGCAAGCGGCTGAGGGTGTTCTCAGAGATGCCGAGCTTGCCCATGTCGATCATGGCCGTGTTCTTGTCGAGCAAACGGATAACGACCGTCTCGCCGTGGACGCTTGGATAAGTCGAGACACGCAGGTCATATTCCCCGTGGGGCGACACCAACGTGCAGCGTCCATCTTGGGGAGCTCTCCTTTCCGCGATGTCCAAATTGGCCAAGACTTTGATGCGCGAAACGAGCGGGTGGCGCAGGTCCTTGGGAATTGTCATGACCTCTTGTAGGAGTCCGTCGATTCGGACTCTGACCCTAACTTTTCGTGAGAGTGGCTCAATATGGATGTCGCTGGCACGCATTGAAATCGCTCGTGTCATGAGCGCGTTCGCGAGCTTGATAACGGGCGCGCCCTCCAATACTTCTTTGAGCTCGATAACATTAACGGGCTGCTCTTCATCTTCCGCGCGGGAAAGTTTGAGACCCTCTGTGTCGACCCCTTTTACGGCCTCGCCGACGATCTCACCAAGGTCGTCGTAGGCGCCAAAAGATCGGAAGATCGCGTCTCGGACGTCTTCTTCAGTAGCCAAAACAGGGTCGATGTCCAGGCCCGTCACGCTGGAAAGCTCGTCGATGGCGGCTAAGTCGAGCGGGTTGATCATCGCTACGGTGGCGGCGACGTCAGACTTCTCGATGGGGACCGACATCAGGCGAATGGCGGCGGCATGGGGGATGATACGAGCAGCTTCCGGATCAAGCTCGATGCGAGCGAGGTCCACGAATGGCACGCCCATCTGCAAGCCTTCGCACTTCAGTTTCTGCTTCAGTGTGATCTTGCCCAAGCGCACGAGAACTTCGCCTAACCGTTCCGTGGTGTCGGAGCGGTTGGACAGAATTTGCCGGAGTTCATCGCTGGTGAGGTAGCCCTCTTCAACAAAGATCTCGCCAATCGGTTTATCGAGATTCATCGGTTCGGATCACCTTAGGAGTGATGCTGATGATCACCTGGGAAGCCGCTTTGGTCTCATTGCGGTGCCGGAAAAGCTGGCCAAGGAAAGGGAGGTCACCGAGCAATGGGACCTTGTCGTAAGTCGCGGTCTCCTCCGTCTTCATCAGTCCGCCCATCACGATCGTCTGGCCGGTGTGCACCCGAAGCGTGGTCTGCGCTTCCCGGGTTGACACTTGGGGATAGCTGGCGCCGTTCACGTTCAAGAAACCCGTGATGCTGGAAACCTGGGGGTACAAGCTGAGCGTTACATTGTCGTCACTGGAGACGCTTGCGGCGACCTGCATATAGATGCCAACCCGCTCCTCTTCCTTGCTGAAGATGGGAGCGTTGTTCTGGCTGTAACCCACCAGCACCGGGTAGGCGATACGGTCGCCGATGAGGATGAAGGCCTTTTCGCCATCCAGGACGGACACGTTGGGCGAGGCTAAAACCTTTGCTTTGTTCTGTTGAGCTAAAGCTTTAATCACACCGGTAAAGCTTAAAGGTGCTCGCGCAAAAGATCCGAAATTCACGCCATTAGGTTTGGTCTCGGTGATGCTCGTGCCACCAAAGGTCCAAGAGACTCCAAGATCGTTCAGGGCCGAGTCGGAGATGTCGTAAATGGTCACTTCAATCGCGACCTGGGGCCGCATCACATCCATCTGCTTTGCGAGTTCGAATGCCTGCTCCACGACAGTGGGGTCGCCTCGCAATATCAACATCTTCGCCACTGAAGGGGCGCTTTCATGAACAATCGCGTTGGATTGCACTCCGGTTGAAGTCATCGTGTCCTGTGCCGAGATGCTTGGATTGGACTGCACGGGACCAGCGAGCGCGGTCAACTTGTCAGCCGGAAAAATTTTTGTAAGGCTATCTGCGAGCTGGCTGCTGCTGACGTAGTTGGCGTTGTAAACCTTGGTTTCGAGGGCGACAACTGGCGGCGCGGGGGCGGGCGGAAATGCCGCGGCGTATTCCTTTGGATAGGCAGCGATGAGCTTTTCGCTGGTCGCCACAACATACGTCGAGCCGACCTTCAAGTAATTCAGTCCAGCCAATGAGCAGAGGTCCCGAAGAACCTCGATAAAGGGGAGATTAACGAGGTTGGTCGTGATCTTTTGATCCGTGGGTGAAAGAAGAACCAGGCTGACGTGAGTGCGTTCGCTCAGCATGCGCAGCATCGTTGGCAAGTCCTGATTGACCACCTGCAGAGTGCAGGGGGTTTGATCGTTGCCTTGCTGAACGACCTCGGTGGATCTGGCATCTGGGATCGCCGATCTCGCATCTGGGATCTCGGCCGCAAAGTTGCGCACTGAGGGGAACGCGGGGATGTGGTTCACGGGCAGGTTGCCGATGCCGTGAGACAGGAGGCGCATCGTAATCATGGCGGCGGCGCAGGCGTTTATCACTTCGTTTTGTCCTCAGGAGCCCCATAGCTGTCTCCCGTAGCGATTTCATGCTCGACGCCATTAACTCGAACCGTGACCGAACTGTCCCGGATCTTGATCAACCTCGCATTTGGCGCCAGTAGATCACCCTCACTGAACGCCTTCCCGGTTTGATCGTCAATTGCCAGCATTGCTACGGGTTCGCCTACGCGCATGATCGCGGTTAGCTGTATGCGCGGCCCCTGTACTTTTGATCGGTTGTTCCCCGCATTATCTGCAGGTAAATTAGGGCTCGCGTCTTTCGCCGCATAATCGGGGGCCGGCTGGCTCGCATCCCCGTTGACGCCTGGCAGTTTGGGACGCACAGGGGAGAACATACCGGCCTTGTCGATCTGCGACGGCGGTTGCTTTGCATCCTGCTTGATTGGCTTGGCCGCAAGCATCGGGTGGGAAAACGGGTTGCCGAGGACGGCGAGACTCAGTTCCTGAGAAGCGCTCGGCCCCTGAGCGGTACTTGCAGTTCTCGTGGCCGATCCCAAGAGCGGCTTGCTCTGGGATGGCATGAGCTGGTAGACGAGGAATGCGATGGCGAGAACGGCAACCACACCAAGGACGAGCGCCTGAATCTTGTTACCCGTCTTCATGAGCCGTCCTTGCTCGTCCGAATCAGGACTCTCATGGTGGCGTGAGCGACAACCGTTGCATCGCCAGCAGCATCGACCTTGTCCCTCGTTATTTCGAGCGTGTCGAATTCAAACGGAATGTTTTCGTTGAGTAGTCCCGAGAGACTCGCCGTGACGTTCTTAACGGGGCCGGCGAGGTCGACTTGCGTCTCTACCTGCCCCCAGCCACTCACGTCGGTTGTTTTGGCAAATCGCGTGAGATAAGGCAAGACCTCGGATGAAGCGCGAAACTCGGCGACCGTGCAGTTTTGCTCGTTCGCCAACCGGTCCACGGCCGACTGCAGACGGGCCACCGCGCTCAGATCGCTCGGCGCGCTGACAACAGCCAAGGATTTGGCCCGATTGATTTCCCCCCGCATATTCCGGACCTGCTGTTGAGCCACCGACACTTGGTGCTCCGCAGTGGCGGCCTTGCCGTTCCTCAAGACGGTCTCCACGCCTAAAATGCCTGCAATCGCCACGTACAGAATCGACAGGACCACCACTCCTTGGCGCAGCGACATCAACAGCCGGGCCCTCTGATTTTGGGTGCGGGCGATCATGGCGTGACCTCAATGCGCTTCACGTATTCGAATTCGACACCATCTCGCCCGAGCGCGGGGTTCTTCTCGGCGGTAGCCAAGAGAGTGGATTCAACATTGGGTCCCTGGCCCGCTTGCGCGATGAAGGTGTGGGCGACGACGTTGCTTTCTGCTTCCGCCTTGCAGTGGAGGGTCATCTCTCCGCCGATGACGTCAACGGAGACGGTTTCAAAGGCCATTCCCGCAGAAGCCGAGTTGATAACAAGCACGGCGTGGCCGAGGAATTGGTTCGCTTCTCTACGAACGGTGTCATGCATCGTGCTTTGGTCGATTCGAGGCTTGGCATCCTTGCGTGCCTGCTGCAAGCCGCCGAGAGCGGCCGACACGTGCTTCAGCGAATCCTGAGATCGGCGCAGGCGATCGCCGGACTCGTGATAGGCGCGCACCAAAAAGGGAGACGTGCCAAATGCAAGGGCTGCGATCAACGCCATCAATCCGGCAATGCGGGCGACCTGGTCGTTGACCTTGCTCTTGTCGCGCTGCCACTCCGTGAGCAGGTTGACTTCGGCGTTGATCGTCTTGTGCCTAAGCTGCGCGTGCCCAGTTGTACTCGCTTCTAGCATTGTGTTCTCCTGATACAGCCAAAGATCCCCCGAGTCCGGCTAAAGCCAAACCCATCACGACGGTGTACGCTTCCTGGTGATTGGTCACGCTTTGGAAAGTCTCTCTTCGAAGTTGGGCGACCATTCCGGTAAAAGGGCGCGCCCGCTCAACGCGGATGCCGAGCGACTGCTGCAAGTAGTCGGTAAATCCGCTCATGCCGACAAGGCCGCCGCAGACGACGACGTTGTCCAGAATCCCCGCGTAGCTCCTTTCCGGGTGCAGAGACCGGAAGTAGCGAAGCAACCGGAGAAACTCACGCACGAGTTTGTCCATCTCGTGGGCCACGTTCAAGATGCAGGGGCTTCCGTCCACCTTGAGGACGAGCACTCCATCCGGCCGCAACTCGGTCCCGGTCGAAGAGATCAGAGTATGAGCGGCTTCGTGACTGATATCGAGGGCCTGGGATACCGACTGCGCTATCTGATCTGAGCCGAATTTTACGCCGCGGATGAACTGCAGGCGCTGGTTTTGAACGACATACATGTGCGTGTTTGAACCGCCCACATCGATGATCGTGAGCGACGCGTCTCGCCAAAGAACGCTTTTCTCGTTCAACTGGCGCTCCACGACGCGGAGGATCGCTTGCGCTTCCAATTCGGCTCCAATCGGGGTAATGCCGGCAAGCTCCAATGCCTCCGCCCTTGTGTCGATCACCTCGCGTCGAACGGCGATCACGAGGGATGAGCCGGACGATCCGTCTGCGGTTGGTTCTGGGGGCGAGGCGTCCACATAGGCTTCATCGACGGGAAATGGCAAGTGCCGCTTGACCTTGAACCGCGCGGCCTGCCGCAACTCCTCTCCAACAAGGTGTGGCAAGGAGACCCAGCGGAGGACTGCCATCGTGCTCGGGATGGACATCACCGCGCCGGAGGGACGGTGTCCAAAGGCGTCGACTTCGGCGGCGAGCAGCTTGGCGAAGCGCCGGGGGTTTGTGATTGCCCCTTCCGTTACCAAACCGTAGGGCATGGCAAAGGAGGTCGCTCCGCGCACCTCAATACGGCTGCCAGCGCTTTCGGCCAGCATGACCTTGACCGCGTGGGTGCCAATGTCGATGCCAAGCGAGGTGGCGTCCCGTTTCTTACTTCGCGAGAAACCAAACATTAGGCCGCCATCTCCTCGCCATCAAACCATTGGCTGAAGTAGCACGTCTTCATCCGCTCCGTAGGCAAGACCTCTTTCAGCATCTCGACGACGACGGGATCGAACTGAACTCCTGCTCCGGCACTCAGCTCGGCCAAGACGCGGCTGGTCGCCATCACGTCGCGATAGGGTCGCCGGCTGCTCATCGCGTCGAATGCGTCGGCGACGCAGACGATGCGTAACGAGAGCGGCAATTCTCCGCCCTTCAGGCCGTCGGGATATCCGCTGCCATCCAGTTTCTCGTGGTGGTTGCGGATGATCATGAGAACTCCCTCAGACAGTCCCAAGGGAGAACAAATCTCGTAGCCGATGACGGGGTGGCTCTTCATGAAGATGAACTCCTCATCAGTGAGCTTTCCGGGCTTGTTCAAGATGGAATCGGGAACGCCGATCTTTCCGATGTCGTGGAGGATCGTTCCCACCCGAAGCTCTTCTAAAGCTTCCGCGGTCAGCCCCATGCGCTCTCCGATCATCAGAGAAACGTCGGAGACGCGCTGCGAGTGGCCTCGGGTGTAGACGTCTCGCGCTTCCAATGACTTGGCAAGCGTTTCGAGGGTCATCAAGAAGGTCGTGCGCTGGCGTTCTTCCATGTGAGCGTTGGAAACGGCTTCGGCGACGAGGGCGGCCAAGCTGCGCAGAAGCTGCATGTCATGCGGATTTGCAAAGCTGTCTTCCGCGTTGCCCAAAAGGGTGATGGCGCCAAGGACCTGCTCATTGGAAGCTTGGGCGGGACCCATGTAGTTACGAGCCACGAGAGGAACACTGACGATCGAGCGTGCGCCGAGGCTGATCCCCTCAATCTCAAGTTGCTCGTCATCGCTATTGTGAATAGCGATCGGCTGACCCATCTTTACGGCGTAGCCTGTGATACCGGCGCCTACTTCCAAGGTCTTCGGAAAGTCAAACTCTCCTTCGACGCTGTAGGCCGATTCGGTCCGCAAAGTGTTGGAGTCTTCGTCGCTGGTTAGCATCACATAGCCGCAACTTGCGTCAAGTTCCTTGGTGCAGGCTTTCAGCGTGTGGGCGATCATGGATTTGAGATCCGTGCTCGCGGCGAGAGCTGCCGCGCAATTGAGAACGGTATCCAGACGCTCGTCCCGAGCCTGCAAAGCTTGCTCTCGATCTCGGTAGCCGCGAAGGACAACGCCGACGAAGGCGGCCGCAACCATGGTGCTGATCGCGCTCACGCTGGCGGAATCTCCTCGCAGGGTGGCCGCATGATAAGCGGGCAGGAGCACAGCCGCGATAGTGAGCCGAATGACTGGCGCCATAGTCCGGCTGATCAAACCTTCGGAGAGAATCGCGGGAATCGTCAACAGCCACAGGTTTTCGCCCTGAAAGGGACCGACAAAGCTGAGCGAGGTCAAAGCGAGGACATCCAAGAGGCGCAACGCGGCCATCAGATGACGGCCAAACTTTGCGTAAACAGCCGGCCTTCCGCAGGCTTGCCAGCCGACGATGTTTGAAATGCCGAGCAGGGCAAAGCCACAGGAAAACCAGGCTTCGCTGAACTTCGGAAAACCGATGATCGCGATCCCGGCGAGAAGTACCCACCTGATCTTGAGGCCTATTTGTTCGGCGGCCAGTTGTTGCTGAGAGTTTTTGCTCATTGTTAGAATCCGGGAAGCCGGTGCTTCGTTCCTTGAGTGGAATCGAGCCAGATCGCCGGGTCATTGGTGATCGTGATTGGCGCCGTTGTGGTTGTGAGGCCGCTCACAACGAGGGCGCCTTTGCTGATGGTGATCCCCCCGGCCGGAAGGGTGCAGCTACCGCCATAGAAGTAGCCGCTATGAGGTCCTGAAGACGTGAAAGTGATGGTGCCGCTGCAGATGAAGGCGGCCCTCGTGCTGGAATTGCCGTAGGTGATCGGGCCGCTGATGGTCATGTTCCCGTTCACAAACACGGTCCCATAGCCGGTGAACGTGCCCGAGATGGAAACGGAGCTGCTGGAGCAGTAGATCAGATAGTAATTGCCGCTCGTGGTGGAGAATGTCCCTCCATTGAGGCTTCCCTTGTTCACAGTCTGGTTTGCGGCGGCGCTGTAGGTCGAGGAGGTGACGGTTGGGAAGGTCACTGACGTCGAGCTTGGGAACTGCGTTCCGGTGAGGGTGGCGGTGCCGATCGATTGAGTTCCAGAGGACTCGAGGTCGCCATTGATCGTGCTTCCTGAGCCGGTCAAAGAGATATTGCCGTTTGCACAAATGTCACCGTTACTGCCCGATGATCCAGTCACCAGTGCGGCAGACGAGGTTAGACCGTTGTTAACGAACAACGCGTAGTAGAACGGACTGGCCATCTTCCTCATTCCGACAATCTTCGTCTCCGTGATGCTTCGTCCGTGGTAGGTCACCGTTCCGACAATGGACATCGTGTGAGGAATGTTCGCGCTGTTGTCGGTGATGGTGTACGAACCGCTCACTCCGGCAACGGTTGTGTTGCGCAAAGCAGGCAGGGCAGAAAGGGTGCCGGCCGTGTAGTCCTGGGCGATCTGCTCACTGACGGCATCCATGGCCAGCTTCATGCGAATCTGGTCTTCGTAGATGCGCTCGTCTCGCGCGATAGTGGAGGTGAGATAGACGGTGGCGACGATTGCGGTTGTCATCGAGATGACGAGCACTATCGCGAATATCATGGCGCTGCCTCTCTGTTTCATTTGCGCCAGTACTTCCAGTAAGAGGTTCGGGTCTCGACGTGGGTGTAGCTCACGTTCGATGCTTCCGTGCCGGGGGTGCGCGCCGCTCTGATGAGGGAGCCGGAGGTCACGGTGTAGGTCACGGTGTGGGTTGCCGCGTTCACGGAGAAGGCGACGTTGGAGATGAACGGGTAGCGCAGTTGGGAGCTCGTCAAGTTCGCGTACTTGCTTATTGCGTCGGTGGATGTGGGATTCAGGTCGTCCGTGCGCTCCGCTTTCCATAGAATGGCGCCCATGGTTCCAAAGGCTCCAGTCGAGTTGGAAAGGTAGAACCAGTCTCGCTTGCCAAGGCCGATCTCTTCGAGGCCCCGACGTGACACGCTTCCAAGAGTCCAGCTATCCAAGTGGCCATCCCCATCCTTGTCGGTTCCGGTCACGGGCATAGTGCATTTGAGGCCGGTGACGCTACCCGAAGTGACGGTCGTGCAGGAGTAGGCGCCCGACACCACTTTGCCAATATCGTTTGCGGCGAGGAAGGCGTCGTCGGTCGCCGCGAAGTCTGCGGTGGCGTGGGCGAGCCGCTCCATGGTGAAGCCGTAAAGCACGGTCATCACGCCGACGACCAATGCGGTGAGGGCGAGGACGAGGGTCATCTCGACGAGGGTGAAGGCCGCCTTTTTATGCATCGGGCGCCCTCATCCACGTTTCGAGTGTGAGCGAGTCAGACCGGTTGCCGCCCTGCGCGGCTGGTTCGCTCCAGGAGATTTGCACGTTGACCTTGTACAGGTTGCTGTAGCCGGAAATGAGGGATATGGTTTTGATGAGCGAGGCCGTTCCGGTGAACCCGGCGGTGACTGGGTTGGCGACGGTCACTCCAGTGGTGAGGGCGGTTGTTCTAGCGGTGGCCCGGCTGGCTTCGATGGAGGCTCTTGCCTGGGCGAGCATGAGGATGCGTCGGCGAGCGTAAACATCGCGCTTGTTGGAGGTCTCGACACACGTCACGATGGAGCTCACGCAGATGCCGATGAACACCACGGCAACCAGCAGCTCAACCAATGTCGTAGCTCGCGCCTTCCTCACAGTATTGTTATTGGCTTCCTTTGGCGATTTTCTAGGGGGGTTCTGGGTTGGGATGGGTAGGTCTTGTGGGTGTTGTAGGTCACGGCCGTGGCCTGTGCATGTTCGGGTTAGTCGCTGCAGGGTGGTTTCCAGGTTTCTGCCTCTCCGTCCTTGCTGTCGGCTTTGGGGCGGGCCGGTTGGACTGATCGGTAGTACTCGTAGATCGTGTTCGTTTCGTCGGGCCTGCGAGGCTCTTCATTGCTTGCTTCCCATTCGGTTTCTTCGATCGAGGGCATGGGGTCGCCCTCGTTGGCTCGGCAGAAGTAGAACCTTACGATCTTTGGCGGGTCTGGGAATGGGGTTTTGATTTCTGTGAGCTTCTTCTGGGATGCGCTGTCGGCTGGTTGGGCTTTCAGGTCTGCAAGTTTTTCCAGGACCTTGTGTGAACTGGGAGCTTGGGGCTCCGAACTCGGAATTTGGTGTTTGAAAAACGGATTCATTGGTCTTCGCGAATGTTTAGTGGACGAGGGATACATAAAAGGGCTTTTAAGTCCAAATTTGATGGTTACTCGTGGTTGGGGGGCTGATACATCGCCGGGAAGGGCGACGCTACGTTGGGTGTTCCAGCGGCGCCGCCTGCGACGGATTGGTGGCGCGGTTGTTACTTGGAGGCCCTGAGATTCGAGGAGGGCTAAGTGGTGGTTTTCGTCTGTTCTGGGCTTTCGTCTCTTGGAGCGTTTTAGCATTCGGAACAGGAAGTTCAGGTTGGCGGCAACTTGGCTGTAGGTTCTGGTGATCTTCGCCAGTTGTTGGCGGCGTTCTCGGTGCCTTTGGCAGGCGGCTTTGACTTCCTCCAGTTCTTCGAATTTGATGTACTCGCGTTTGAGCTTGCCGTTTTGCTTCCAGGTTCGGGCGTAGTAGGGTCCGAGCTTTTTAGTGCCGTAGCGGACGTAGAAGCTGGTGACCCAGCCTTTTAAGGTTTCTTCCATGGTAAATCGTAAATCGTAAATCGTAAATCGCCGGACGGGAGTTCACGCGGAGGGCGCGGAGGTTTTGGGAGGGAAGCGGGTCGGAGGGAGCGCGGAATAAATTCCGCGCTCCTAGGCGTTTTCTAGTTTGAAGGTGACATCTGACCACCATTGGTTGAAGGTGGCTTCGTCGGGGAGGTATTTGGTAGTCACTTCCATGACCGTTTGGAGCCATTCGTGGTGGTCGATGACGATGTCTGGGTGGGGGCCGACTCCGTATTTGCCTAGGGCTTCGTAGGCTCGGACTACAACGGGTGGGACGTCTTCTAGGTTGCCTGACGCGAGGTTGGTGATGTAGGGGGTCGCGGTCTCGAATCCGGCGCGGCAGAGCGCGCGGATTCTGGCAGTTGTGAATTGTTCTCTTGGCCTTTCGTTGTTGTCCATTGTGTTGTAGACGCACGTCTACGTGTTATGGTGACACGCTTTGTGGCGATGTGTAGGCTATTTTGCAGCCATTTTAGGAGCAATTTCTGAGCGCCTGCTTTCGGCTAGAATTCTTCTGGAGTTTGTCGAATGGCTGGGACGTTGCGCACGGATTACGCTAGAGCCAGCGTGGAGCGGCTCGAGGACAGCCGGCATTTGATCGCGGCGAGCTCTTACCCAGGCGCAATCTATTCTGCAGGCCTGGCTGCCGAGTCGATGTTGAAGGCATTCATCTATAAGAGGGCGATGAGATCAAGGGTCACAACTTGGAAAAGTTGGCGTCGACAGCAAACATGGCGAGGAGGTTGAAGGCCCCGATGCGGTTGCAGGTTGATGCCGCTATTACTGAGGCTGCCCCCATTTGGAAGAACCTCTTTCGTTACTCGTCGACTGACGACTTGGATCGAGTGGGCAAACAGCTCAACCTTAGGTTTGAGGTCAATGCCCAGTTGGTCCGCTATGCTCTTGTTCAGGGTAATCCGCTTAAAGAGTGGGCGGAGCGTTTGTATAATCTATCGGCTTTGATCGTACAAGAAGGATATATCTTATGGCAATCCCAGCAACCTTAACCGACGCCATTCTCCATGTTGCGCCTAGGGCGCAAATTGAGCTTAAGCTTGTGAACGGCCACTTCTCTGGCTCGGTCATCGCACCGGAATTCGAGCACCTGACTCATTTGCAGCGCCAGCAGGCAGTTTGGCACCAGATTAACGAGGATATGGGTGCAGAGTCCCAGCAAGTGGGCACGTTGCTGCTGTTCACGCCTGATGAGGCGGATGCGATCGACGACGGGGCCGACGAGCAGGATTGAAAGGCAGGCTAAAGCCTGCGTACCGGATTGCAGGATGAATCCCGCGCTCCCTCAGACCGGCATTTGGGGCCATTCGGCGTAGACGGCTTCGGCGTGTTCCATTACGCGGGCGATGATGAGGTTGAAATCGTCCCTTTTGACTCCATTCTTGATGAGCATTCGGCGGACGGCTGAGCGGATGGCGGCTTGGATGTCTTCCCTGCTTGAGCGTGTCCAATCGGGTTTGAGGTTTTCTCGAATCGCCGGAACGATGTCTCGCACGAGCTTTGCCAAGAAGGGTTGATCGTATACCTTGCCGCCCACGAGCACAAGGGTGTCGTAAAAGGCGACTTCCTCGTCGGTTAAGCCGTATTTTTTCTTGGCTTCGGACTCGGCATCCATCTGCTTTCGCATTTGGATCATCGCTTGGATAATGACGGCGGAATCGAGGGCTTGATTGTGGATGCGGCTAAGCGTGTTCTCAAGCATTTCGCGGAAGGAACGGGCAACGACGGGATTGGTTTTGGCAATCTTTGCGATCTGGTCCTTGAGCAGCTTCTCTAAGAGGCGGAGGCGGAGATTTGGATATTCCTTGTTGGCGAATTCCTGGAGGAAATTGTCATCGAGAATGGAGATGTCGGCCTTCTCCAGGCCGGCGAGCGAGAAGATGTCAACGACGTCTTCTGACTGGACACTCTTGTCGACAAGAGCCTTGACGGCGCTGTCGATTTCTTCGTGTCGAACTCCAGGCAGGGTCTTGCGGATCATCCCGCGTATGCGGCCGTAAACGGCAGTTTCAAAGATGTATGGACGAGCTTCTTCCAGGTGAGCTATGAGAGATGCGGCGGCGGTGACGTTCTTCTCGCGCAGAAGGAATTCGTCTCTCACTTGGTCGGTCTTTATCAGAGTGTCGACAAGCCGGTTTACGGTGTCTTCCAACTGAATCTTTGTGAACTGGCTTGCTCCGGACACGTCCTCAGGAACGATCTCGCGGACGTTCTCAAGGCGTTCGAGGAACTGCTCCATTCCTTCCGTGTCGATGTTTGGAGCGGGTAGACCCGTTCCTCCGCCGCGCGTGTAGCGGGCGGTGGCTTCTTTAAGATATTCGGCGATACCGATGTAGTCGACGATGAGGCCGCCTGGTTTGTCTTTGAAGACGCGATTGACGCGGGCGATCGCCTGCATTAGGTTGTGGCCCTTCATCGGCTTGTCGACGTATAAGGTGTTCATGACGGGCACATCGAAGCCGGTGAGCCACATGTCACGAACGATTACGATTTTGAGCGGGTCTTTGGCGTCTTTAAAGCGATTTCCAAGGTCTTCCCTTTGCTTTGTGCCAGTGACGTGACCGGCCTTGTTCCATTCAACTGGATCTGCCTCGGGGCGGTTTGTCATGACGATCTTTACACCGCCGCTGCTCAGTTCTGCGTTGGCCCAATCCGGCCGGAGCTTTATGATTGCGTCGTATAAAGCGACACAATTTTTGCGGCTCATGCAGACGACCATCCCTTTGCCAAACGGCTCGGTTTCCGCGCGCTTTTCGAAGTGGTCGAGAATGTCTTGTGCGATGGCATCGACGCGGTCTTGGGTGCCGGCCATCGCTTCCATTTGAGCCCACCGCGCGACTTTGGCCTCTTCCTCGGTGATGTCGTGGTCATCGAGAATGTCGCTTAGCTCACCATCGACTTGGGGATTGGTCAGATGGAGTCTTGCAAGGCGGGCTTCATAGTAGATCGGCACGGTCGCCTTGTCCACTTGAGCTTGCTTGATGTCGTAAATCGGCCCGATGTAATCGCCAAAGACGGCGAGGGTGTTTTGATCGCCGAATTCGATGGGTGTTCCTGTGAAGCCAATGAACTTTGCGTTAGGGAGAGCACGGCGTATGTTTGCAGCCATGCCATCTACGAGGCCGTATTGGGAGCGGTGGGCTTCATCGGCGATAACGATAACGTCTTGCCGATCTGTTATTTTTGGGTGGACGACTTCGCCATCGAGGAGATCGAATTTTTGGAGGGTGGTGAAGATTACTTGGCCCGCTTCGTTGGCCAGTTTGGTGCGGAAGTCCTTGATGGATTCCGCTTGGGTCACGTCGCCCACGAGCCATTTCGCTTGATGGAATGTGCCAGCTATCTGCTCATCAAGCGCTTTTGCGTCCACCTGGACGACAATCATTGGGTTGTTTAGCTCACGCCGGAGAATTCCAACAAGGAATACCATCTCCAATGACTTTCCAGAGCCTTGGGTGTGCCAGACCACGCCTATGCGGTTGTCGCGTTTTCCAGCGAACGCTTCGGCCGCGTTTGCTGCGGCGGCGCGGACGACGAAGAATTGGTGATACTTGGCGCCCTTCTTGATTGGATTCTCGGAGCCCTCGAAGAGGATGAAGTTGCGAAGATAGCTGAGGAGTCGTTCCTTTTCGAACAGACCTTCGATTAGCGTCTTCATGCTGCCAGTGCCGCTACCGACGATGTCGATGCCATTGATGCTCTTCCACTCGCCCCACCACTCCAGTCCGGCGGTGGGCATTCCGTGTTTGGTGGTCAGGCCGTCGCTGACGACGCAGAAAGCGTTGAATTCAAAGAGCTGCGGGATGTCTAGCTGGTAGTGGCCGAGCTGGTTGTATGCGCCAACTTCATCTTTGTACTCGTCGTAGGGGCTTTTGAGCTCGAAGACAATGAGGGGCAGGCCGTTTACGAAGATGATGATGTCGGGACGGCGGTCGTTCTTCCCGCGGATCGTGAGCTGGTTGACGACTTGGAAGTGGTTTTTCGCGGGATTCTCCCAATCGATGGGATGGATGTGGGCGACTCTTTTGACTTTGTCTTTGTCCTCGTAGGGGACCTCGACGCCACGGGTAAGCATTTGGAGGAAGTGTTGATTACGGCGGACGGGATCGACGCCTTGAGGTGACGTGACTGTTTTCGCCGCGAGGTCTACCGCTTCTTCGGGATATCGCGCGGCTAGGTTTGCAGCGAGTACGTCTTTGAGGACGACATCGTGGAGGTCGCGCGTGATCTGCGGGCCGGCGACGTGCTGGAATCCGAGTGCAGCTAGGCGCTCGGTGGTGGTTTCTTCGAACTCTGATTCGGAGCCGCCGGCGCTCATGAGTTAAGGTCGCACATTCCGTCAACCGAGATTATGTGCGGCTCCACGTTTGAATAGAACTTTGGCCGTTGCCCTCGAAATGCGATCCTTACGTGGCTCGGGTCAACCATTTCCATTTCCAAATGTTGGACCGCTGCGACAGTGATACTGCCACGAAGGTAGAGAATGGCGGACAAGCGCGCCAGTCGCAGGAAATCTGAAGGGTTGGTATCAAGTTCCTGTGCCAAGTCAGGTAACACACCGCGTTCAACACGGATCGGTGTATTGACACCGGAGGTCATCACGAAGAGCATGGTTTTTTTCGGGTCCATTTCTAGTTGCTTGCCGTCGCGACCCTTAACAGGATTTTCATTGAGAAGTATGAGTCGTGCCCTGCGTTCAGCGATTTGGTCGGGGTTGAGCCCTGACGTAGCAATTTCCATTGAGGGGTTGCCTTCAAAATGATCTTTGATCGCAAGATTGAGTTTCCAAAGGGCGCCGATGTGTGTGGTTTCCTTGACTCCGCTTGAAAAGCTGACGATACAGGCGTCGTTCCCGTGTGCGAATGCTAGCGGTTGTTTGGCCTCTGTGATCAATCGAATGGCTGCATCTTCTGAAGCGTTTTTTGCTTGGATAGTGAGCCGGATTTGGCTTTCTGTTTGTTCTGCGCTTTCTGCGAGAAGGAAACTCTGGTGCAGGAGAAGCCAGAGCCCACTATCGCTAACGACTTGGGTGTCGACGACCGACACGCGAGCTGCGGCTCGAACTTCCGTCGGTTCTAGCTCCGGTAGGGTTGGAACCTTTGTTGAAAAGGACAGGATCCAAGCTGTCAAATGCTCGCGTAGCTTGCGTTCGAAATCGAGGGTGTCTTCGAAGTCGAACGGTAGTGCCCCATGTTGCAGCTGCTCCCGAAATCCTAGGACCTTTGCAAGTTGCATCGCATCAACTGAGGATTTGGGCCGACTTGGCTGCTGACCGAAATACACCCATACTTCCGGGCAGCCGCTGGCCCTAAACGCAGCGACAGCCATGTCAAATTCCTCCTCAGTTCCTGATTCCGCGTTAGGGGTTGGCGTCCCAAACCGGCACCACATGATGCCGACGAAAAGGTCAAAGTCCGCCATATTGCCCGCGAACGAATTGATCGCTTCCTGAGGAGGTTTCATTGAGGGGCGCGAACCGGTCTCCCATTTGAAAATCTCAAGGATAAGTCCGTTCGCTTTTGCGACCGTTCTGTTAAGTTCATCAATGACCGTCGGCACGACATTGCGCTCGTGGATGACGTCACCCGGCGAAGCCAAGGAGATTTTTATTAGGCGTCGGCTGTTTGTCATGATTCTGCAAACAGCCTTTTGAGAAGTTCGTTGCGAAGCGTAGCGAGGGTCCGGTTTTCCAGGACGTTCGAAGTTATCCTGCCTAACAAAGGTCCAACCTGGCTCTGAAACGCAGTTAAGGTCTGGGCGCCGGGTATTGAAAAACGGTGCTTTTGAAGGAGATCCCAGCTGGTGCGTGGCATCTTCGTTCCCTCCATACCAGCGCTCGCATGCGCCACAAATTCGTCGCTCGCACACAGGCAAACGCAAAAGGCTCGGAGATTTGACGTTTTTGGCCTCAGAACGAGAATGTCCGTGGAACAGATGCCGTCTTCGACAGCGATCCCCACTTTGTGGAAGTAAGGTCGTAGCTTTCCGAAAAGAAGGTCGTCTTTCTTGAATCGGAGTTTTGCGCTTAGCAGCCCATCCGATATGCCGCTGTTCCAAAGTGAAATTGAGTGGCGCGGCATATGTTCAAGACCGGTGTATGGCGTGCCAGGGTCTAAGTCGTCGGAATCGACTTGCTCGCGACGATTCAGGGCGAGATCTGCAATGTTGCCTTCTGCCCAATGTGCATTCAGAGTGGTCGATGCGGAAGCAACGAACCGTGCCTGGAAGATGACTTGGGCAAGTTCTTCGAGGGTTTGGTTGGTGCGGCGGTTGAGTTCGATCTTGTCGTCAAGGCTGGCCAGGCAATTTCCTATACGGATCTGCGTGGACAAATCCGGAACTGGGATGGTGAGGCGGGCGAGCATGTCGTTGTTCAGACTGGCCCTGGTAGACATAGATGACATTGCCGTGACTGAACGCCGAAAGGAAGAGGAGCGGAACACGTAGGCAAGATATTCCGGGTATAGCTGTGTCTCAGGTTTTGGCCGCAGGCGTTTTGTGAAGCCGTTAAACGTGGCCATTGGGTAGTCCTTGAGTGCAACTGAACTCATTCCAAGTTCGTCGAGCGTTTCGCTCGTTCTTGTCAAGAAGACGTCTCCCCGCTGAACGGAACATTTTCTAAGGTCGGGCTCTGTTGTATTTACTAATTGCGTTAGCTCTTCTGGCAGTCTAAAGTTGTAGAAGACGTCCTTAAAGGTGACAAAGGGATTTCCAAATCCGAATTCGGACGCAGACTTTGAAAGGCCGGAGCTAAATTCGAATAGTTCGGCGAGCGGCACAGCCTTGCACGAAGTCGCATCGGCCGTCGTCAGGATCAGGGTCTTCGGAGTTGAGACAGCTATGGCTGACTCCTTGCCTTTTCTAACGCGGCGATGATTCTGAATTTTAGAGCTTCGCGGAATTCGTCAAGAAATTCGTCGTCCCAAATGAGCACGTTTTGACTTTGGATGTCAAATGGGAGTCGGAGTTCTTCGTTTGTCCTTCGCAGGGTCCAAACAATTGGCTTACCGAGTGCAAGCGCGTACCCAGCTTCAAAGGCGACATTGAAATTTTGGTTTGTGAGGTCGACAACTACGACCGTGGAAGCTTTGAGTTCCTGCAGGATGCGATCGTCAATTTTGTCGACGTGGTGTACGTCTTTGACGCGATAAATTGGGCAGCGAATGTCAGCAAGTTCGCCTGTCGGCCTGTACACGGTGTTGTAAATCTCGTCGAGCTCGGGGGTGAACCGGCAGATCAGGAAGGCGGTTCGGGTAATGGCGACGTCGCCGGCGCTCATCTTTGCGACTGTGTCGTAGCCTAAGGGCGTCAAAAAAATTCGAAGTCCCGCTTCGGCTTGCGCTCCAAAGCGTATGAATTTCTGTTCCAACAAAAATTCTGCCGCGAAGGGGATTTCCGGTGTCGAGCAGCCGTAAAAGACGCCGATGGGAGTGGGGAAAGTCGTCGTTGGATCAAGGACTCGACCCGAAATCTGGCCGAGAGAGAGCGAGAGGGCTACTCCGACGCCCATTTCATCCTCCAGATTGGCGAGCGTGGCTAATGTGCGAAGACTTTTGTCCTTCATGGTTAGGCCCCTAGCCTCTTCCCATAGATCTTCGATCGTCCAAACTCGCCACGCGAAGTAGTCCGCGCCATTAAGTTCGCCTCGGGCCTGGAGACTCGCCCGCCCAGCGTTTGTCATGGTCATTGGAGGCTTGGAGTCATTGTGCCCGGCTTCAAAAGCCTTTCCGGCAAGGAGCGCATGCACGCGTTTCAGCTGTTTAGCAGCTAGCGTGAAACCTTCGTTTTCGAATCCGCGGTTGCTAAAGAATCCTTGGTCTGCGGCAAAGTTCGTTATGGCCCATTGCCCGATCGGTTCACCCACGTAGTAGCTGAACCCGTGCTGATACATCGTCTGCTCGACTAAGGGAAGCCCCGTGAGCGGCGAGGATCCGTAAGCTCCAGGATTCATTGCAGGTCTTCAATCCTTAGATTGGCCTGGAGGTTGTTGCGGATTGTGCTCTGGAGGCGGTTAGACTCTTCGAACTGCTCCTTCAACTGCGCCGTCAGGCGGGCATATTTCGCTTCAAATTCTTCGCCGTCGTCTTCTTCTGCTTCGCTTCCGACGTATATGCCGGGAGTTAGCTTGTAGTCGTGTTTTTGGACGGTTTCTAGGTGGCCTGCGGCGCAGAAGCCGGGAGTTGTCTGCTGTTCGCGGCCGACTGCGCGGAAGGAGTGGTAGGCGGCGGCGATCTTGGCGATTTCTTCTTCGGTCAGCTCCTTTTGTTTGCGGCTTCCTTCTTTGAGGCGGCCGAGTTTGCGGGCGTCGATGAAAAAGATTTCGTTTCTTCTGTCTCGATGGCCGGAGATGCCTCCGCGGCTTTTACTGAAGATCCAGATGCAGACGGGGATGCCGGTTTGGGCGAAGAGTTTCTCGGGCAGTTGGATGATGCAGTCCACGAGGTTGGCTTCGACAAAGGCTCTTCTCAGAGCTTGTTCCTCGTTGGTGCTGGTGGTCATGGAGCCGTTTGCCATGACGGTGGCGGCGGTTCCTCCTTCCTTGGTGTGGTGAAGGAAATGGAGCATCCACATGTAGTTGGCGTTGGAGTTGGTCGCCGCGTATCGCTTGCCGTCTACCGTAAGGCGCGGATCATTGGAGTCAAGCTTTTCAGCTCCCCACCCGGATAGGTTAAAGGGCGGGTTGGCGATAACGAAGTCGGCTTTGACGTGGGGGTGTTTGTCGTCGAGAAGGGAGTTGCCGAGTTCGATGGCACCGTCAAGGCCGTGGAGGATGAGATTCATTCGCCCGAGGCGGACGGTGGTGTCGATGCGTTCCTGGCCGATGAAGGATAGGGCTTTGTTATGGTGGGCGAACTTGTCTGACTGGACGAACATGCCTCCGCTACCGCAGGCGGGATCGAAGACGACTCCCTCTTTTGGCTCCATGCATTCGACGAGGACTCTCACGACGCTTTCTGGGGTGAAGTATTCGCCGCCTCGAGCGCCTTCGGTGCTGGCGAAGTTTCCGATGAAGTATTCGTAGGTCTTGCCGAGCATGTCGAGCGCTTGACCGGACTTGCTGGAGAAGACTTCTTTGCTGAAGAGAGTTATGAGGGAGCGCAGAGCGTCGGCATCGAGATTCGAGTTGGCGAAGATGCGGGGCATGATGCCCTGGAGCTTGGGGTGTTCTTTGCCGACGACTTCGAGGGCGTCATCAACGATGATCTTGATCTTGTCGTCTTGAGCGTGCTTGACGAGGTGGTCCCATCGGGCTTGCTCGGGGAGCATGAAGGCGTTTGCTTTCTTGTATTCGTCCGGCTCCTCCAGGAGGTAGTCCATGTTTGCCTGGCTCGGCATGACTTTGCGGTGCTCACGGACTTCTTGGATTAGCTCTTCACGGCGTTTTTCGTATTTGAGGGACAGGTAGCGGAGGAAGAGGAGGGGGAGGACGTAGTGCTTGTAGTCGGCGGGGGCGACATTGCCGCGCAGAGCGACGGCGGCGGACCAGAGTTCGTCTTCGAACTTGGCGGGCTTCTTTTTGGGTGATGTCTTGTACGCCATGGACCGGGGAGTATGGTACTACAGATCATTGTTGTTACGCAGGGTTGCGCGATTTGACGCCCTGGAGGTTCTGGGAGGGGGTGGGTCCGATGCTAACGTTGCGCAAGGGATGGCGGGCGCTTCAATTGCGATTTAAGAGGCGCTCGGTGCTGTATGTGCCGATTGCTTTTTTGCTGCCGAAACCCACGACGGACCACAAATACTTGCCCTTTGGGAGTTGGGTTAAGTCGAGATCGTAGGAGTTTGCGGTAACTGTGGCAGCCCAAATGCGCGATGTTTTTGGGTCTGCGGAATCTGCAAACTCCATAGCGACTATCGTTACGCCATAGGATTGAGCGCCAGGAACGGGCGCCCACTGAAGCTCCACATTATTTCCTCTTACCGTCGCATTCTCTTTAGGGGATAGGAGCAAAGGTTTAGGTTTCGCGGTGGGCGAGGGATTCGCGGGGGACGGGTCACCCTCCGGGTACCAAATGGGGTCGAAGAATGAGGCTTCGCTTAGCTTAATTTTAAGGGCGTGGGCACCCTGAATGTTGATGCGCACAGGGGTGGCGGGGTCGCCGCTTTCGGTTTCGCCGTGCGCTACGACCGCCCCGTCGACTTCGAAGCTCCACCTTTGCTGGCCTGAGACCTCACCGTCGGCTATGCCGACGTATCCCTTGATGACGCCTCCCCTATCCCTAACGTCAAAGCTTACGCCTGCGGCATTGGTCGTGAAGCTGGTATCGAAGACGTGCCCTGCGACCAACTTTGATTCAAGACGAGGATAACCAGTGCCGTTAAGGACCTTGAAGATGGCTTCGTGCTGGCTCTTTATAACCGGAATACCTACCGTGCCGCCTTGATTCGGTCGAGCTGCGTAGACCGTTCTGATGGTCAAACCTGCAACGAGAATCAGGGCGATAGTTCGTGGTCGGCTCGTCATTTTGCCACTTTTCCTAATGTCCTGAGTCCGCCGAGTCTCCCAATCGGCTGCCGCCCCTGAGACTGTCGTTTGCTGAATCTGACGAAGCTTCGTCATTAGGCGGTGTCTTTGTTGGCGCATCATCGCTGGAGTAGGGGATGGCGTCCTGCGTATGAGGGTGGTGGGCATGTGAGGCGAGTTCTGGGGCGTCCTTGGGGTTGGTGTTTTGGCTTTCCTGGTTAGTTGAGTAAGGAATATGGTCGGTGATTTCCGGTGGCGTTGAGGCCGCGCTCTCGGAACTTTGGTCGCTTCCGTATGGGATCGTGTCGACTGTGCTGTTTTTGGCCGGTGGTTGGGAGATCGGCGTCTTTGGCGTAATGTTGGTATTGACCACGGGCGGTGTGAACGGCGTCTCAGTAGCAGTAGTGTTGACGGAGGGAAGAGTCGACGCGTGAACATCCTCGCGGTGAGTGACGCCGGCTACGATCACGGCGATAATAATGGCTGGGAGGATTAGACAGCCAAGCCCGCTTCCGCCATCTGACGGTGAGCACGGAACTTCGATAAAGCATCTTGGCATTGGAGTTCTCGACCTCTTTTCGGCTTTCCGGTTTGTCCAAGTGTAAACGAGGGCACCCAACAATTACCACTTTATGTTACCAACGTTCTTCAGTTTTCTCGACGTGGTTGCAAAAGCCGTTTGGAAAACCACCCCCTCCCCAGCTCCTTGACTCGCAGGCCCTCCCCCGCAGGCGAATATTGGCAAGCCCGATGCTGCAGGGGAGGAGTTTCGAAGATCGGGCGTTTTTGCGGGATGTTCAAGTCCCGACTCTTGCAATTGGTTTATACGGACAACGGGTTAGCCGCCGATTTGGCTCATGCCGCGGGCGGTGACTTGTTGGCCTTCGGCCAGGTAGTGACGTTCGGGTTTGTGGGCTACTACGTGGAGGATGAGGTTGGTTAGGTCGGCGTCAGTGGCTCCGGAGCGGAGGGCGGGGCGGAGGTCTAGTTCTCCGTCGGACATCAGGCAGGGGCGTAGGAAGCCGTCGTGGGTGAGGCGGATGCGGTTGCACTTCTCGCAGAAGTCGCTTGTGATCTGGGAGATGAAGCCGACGGTGCCTTTTGCGCCGGACAAGCGGTAGGTTCGGGCGGGGCCGTTGGTTTGGACTTCGGCGGGCTCGAGGACGCCATAGGCCGCCTCGATTCGCTCTTTGAGCTCCGCTGCGGAGATAAACATCCGGCGCATTTCGAGGTCGCTGAGCATGTCCCCTCTCGACTGCCGAATTTGGAGCAGGCCTTTGCCGCCGTGGACAGAGAAGCTGTCAAATGAGTCCGTTTCATCCAGGTTCCAGCGGATTGGCATCAACTCAATAAATCGCACGTGGACTTCCTCTCGGAGAGTCCAGGCGGCGAAGTCTTCCGCCTCCGAATCGTTCACCCCTCGCATGGCGACGCAGTTGACCTTTATCGGGTTCAGACCAACCTCCTGCGCTACTCGAATACCGTTCAAAACTTTGTCCAACGAACCGCGGCGGGCGATCTGGACAAAGCGGTCTGGGCGGAGGGTGTCGAGGCTCACGTTGATGCGGGTTAGGCCGGCTTCTGCCAGCGGTTGCGCCATCTCTTCCAGCATGTGGCCGTTGGTGGTGCAGCTTAGGTCTTCGATGCCTTCAATCGACGCGATTTCACGGACGATCTCGGGCAGGTCCTTGCGAAGCAAGGGCTCGCCGCCGGTTAAGCGGACCTTTCGGATTCCGAGGGACGCTCCGATGCGGACGAGGCGGACGAACTCTTCGGTCGAAAGATGCTCTTCCTTAGACGTACAGGGAAAACCTTGCTCCGGCATGCAGTAGACGCAACGGAAATTGCACCGGTCGGTCAAGGAGACCCGGAGGTAGTCGATGGTGCGGCCGTAGGGGTCGGTCATGGGGATGATGATGTGATGAGGTGATGATGTGATGATGTGATGATGTGAATTTGGCTTTTGAGGGTAAATCGTAAATCGTAAATCGTAAATCGTCCGGAGAGAACTGGTGAACTCGTGAAGGGCTCTTGGCTCTTGGCTCTTGGCTCTTGGCTCTTGGCTCTTGGCTCTTGGCTCTTGGCTCTTGGCTCTTGGCTCTTGGCTCTTGGCTCTTGGCTCTTGGCTCTTGGCTCTTGGATCAG
>JANYLD010000244.1 GCA_025363835.1 Armatimonadota bacterium | reverse complement strand
GCGTTCGCGGCCTGTTGGTTGGCCTTCGCTTGATCCTGCTGCACGCTGGAAGGCGGAGCAGTTTGTGCGGGCGTCGTATCCTGAGCGAAGACCGGGATGGCCATCACTAACAGAGCGGCAGCCGCTGCGATTTTAATTTTTGACATAGGTGAGCTCTCCTGAAAGTTTATTGGGCAAGCATATTTCCTTGCAACTGTTGCTTTAGACACCCGGGCGGGCGGCCAATGTTTCAAGAGATCAGGATGTCCCCCGTCCGCCAAATGGGCGAGGGACAGATTTGGAAGGCGGAAGGCGGAAGGCGGAAGGCAGAAGGCGGAAGGCCGAAGGCGGAAGGCGGAAGGCTAGTTGGATGCGGGGGCGTCCAGTTCTTAGGAGGAGAAAGCCATGACTTACGCATGGCGATCTGCACTGGAGTCGCGCCAGGAGACTCGACTACACCCCATACCTTTCGCGTCGCCGCAGCGGGGGTCACATCCACTGGAACGGGATCAGGTGAGCCGGCACGCTTTATGGACAAATGGATAACCTTTCCCGCTTCAGGGCTATTCACAGGGCCCATCAAAGTTGTAAAGACGTGCATCATCGTCTTTCCGGCAAACATTTCCCCATTGATTCCAACGATAAGGTCGCCTTCTTTCAGACCCGTCGAGGCGTCAGGGGCAAGGACGTCCAGGCCATTTGCTTCCTGATTGGGCCTGGTCCGGAACCCAAGCTTTGCGTACTGCTCGTCGGTCTGGTTTAGAATCAGGCCAACTTTCGCGAGAGCGTCCTCGACGGGCAGCTCGCCCGGCTTCATGACGATTTGGTCATAAAGGACGCCCATCGAAGCGCCGCCGACATTGATCAACTCGGTTCGAATTGCGTCCTCCGGGAATCCAGGCTGCCCGTGGCCGTACTTCCTGAACAGGCTGTGTGCAACATCGTCGAGGGACTTCTTATTGCCCGTCTTCTCACGGATAGCCATGTCGAGACATAGTCCGACGAGCCACCCCGTGTTGTAGTAGCTCACCTCGTAACCGTTGCTATTGCCTCGGCCGTTGTTAGCATCGCGCACTCGGTAGCTCGAGTCGTAAGGGCTGATCTCAAACCTCTTGTCGTTGCCTCGTACCGCAGAAACCTGAGTCGCGATCACGTGGTAGAAGCGAGGATCGTCAGTCCAGCCATAGCGGCGGAGCAGAGTGTGTGCGTAATAGTCGGTTACGCCTTCCAGCCACCAAAGCGCCCCCGTTTGCGGCAACTCTTGGTAGTTGAACGGGCCTAGGGGCTGAGACCGGATTCGCTTCACGTTCCAAGCGTGGAAGAACTCGTGAGATAGGACGCCGTCCGTTCCTGGCCCAAAGCCCGTTGCGAGACCTATCTGAGTGCTCGCCAAGTGCTCCAAGCCCCAACCGCCGTCCGCCCGCTTGAACGCTACGAAGTGCCAAACGTAGTGATCGAAAGGCGCGCCACCCCAGAAGTTGGTCTCCATGTCCGCGATGAACTTTGTGATTTTGTGGAGCTTGATCTTGTCGATGGCGGCCACGTCTTCCGGCGCGCCGCGCAGGGCGATGTAAAACTGCTTTCCGGCGGAAGTGTAACTATCCGCGTAATACTTGCCTGCCGAAACAGGGTTGTCTGCTAAAACGTCGTATGTCGGCGCGACAAAGGTGTTGGTCTTGCCGGGCGCATTGTTGAGGCCAACCGCGATCGGCCAGCCTGCGGGGACATCGATTGTCACCTCGCACAGCTCCTCTTTGCGACCGACCACATAAAGGTAGGTAGCAGGGCCAGAGTAGTGCAGCACATCGTTGGTGTCGTCAGGTTTGACGTCGTAGCTAATCGTCACACGCCCAGCCGGCGGATTGGCAATCGTCCACGTGCTGAAGTCCGGGTGGGCAAGGGTCAGTTCGGCGCCCTTGGAGTCCTTGGCGTCTACGTCCTTGATCTGCTTTCCGAAATCGCTGTAATCATAAGAGCCCGGTCCCCATCGGGGAGATTGGAAAGTCAGCTCTTTGGTCCCTCGAGCGACAGGCACGTCCATGGTAACCAAAAGCTTCATTGAATCGACCGAGAGCGTAACGGTGTATTTGATTTCTGCGCCTGCGAGGGAGCAGAGAGCGAGAACGGCTGTCGTGAGGCCCATTCGCCATCGAGCTGGGGAAGGTGCAAGGGAACGCATATCAGTAGATTAGCCGAGTCACGGCCGCCTTTGTTTCGCGACGAACGCTCCGCTAAGCCCCCTGTGTCCTAACTTTTATGGCACAAGATCAGGAGGAGATCGTTGCGTTGGAGCACCGATTCTGGGAGGAAGCGAACACACTCGCAGCTCTTTGAAGAAACGTTCGCAGCGGACGGCCTAGCGACATTCGAGCCGAGGCGCGACCGATGACGGGTGTCGGTTAGCGGGTAACGGCCAGGGAGCCATGGAGGCAAGAAATTTCCAGCGGTCATGTCCATATCCGTGAGTCGCCGCAGACAGGAGAAAGGCGCCCGCCTCTTCTGAGATCGGACGCCTTTTGTTCGCTCACTTCTCCTCGAACAAATTAGGGACGAGGCAGGGACTATGAAGTTCCGACGGCTGCCTGCTGTGGCAAATGTTCCCTACGCGTGGGGACTACCCGAAGCGTGAAGGGGACGCGCACCGCAGCAAGTAGCGAGTTCAAAGCAATTCAATATGCTTTTCTCGAACGACTACGGTTTCTTCCGGACCGTTGATGGGCTCCACTAGGTGGCCTTCGCCGTCCGTCCCCACGTTGTTTCGAGATACGGCGTGCTGCTCTTCGACAACCTTGCCGGGTCGTCGCTCTCCAGTCTCCGGGTCCGTCACGACAACCTGCTGCTCGCTGATTACCATCGGATGGCCAACCGTTTGATGCAGGCCGCCAGCCGCATCCTTCATCACTTCCAGATTAGGCTGTAAGGTAGATACCTGCTGATTCTCGTTATAGACTGTGGTATCGACAGGCCTCTTCGTTACGGCGCCTGTAACAGGATCCACCACGTCGATGTACGGCGTTGCTTGCGGGTCATCGACTACTTCGTTCGTCATTGACGTCACCGCCTGTAAGGGTATTTGGACACTTAGAGGATCATTGCTGTACACGGCTGGCGTGGTGACAACAGCTGGAGTTGTCACGGCGAGCGGGTCGTTTGTGATTATCTCTTGGGCGACCGGCGCAGCAACCGTGGTTGGCACGGCAGGTGCAAAGGCGGCGGGAGCGATTGCTGAATTCTCATCTTGGACGACCAATGGCTCGGGTGCAGGTAACTCCGTTCCTTCAACTAGCGTGCGCGCATTGTTTACGGTTGCTATATTTGCGGCGCCGTATTTCGTGAAGATGCCTTCTGCCGTCTCAGGCGTAAGGCTGCCAGAGGGAACCGCTATGGCGACGATAGATCCACCCTCCAGGAACGTGTTGGAGTAATGCGTTACGATGTCGTCCGGAACGCCCTGGTCTTTCAAATAGCCAGTTAAACCCCCGGCGGCCGCGCCCGCAATGATGGTTCCCGTCCCGCCCATTACAGCGGCGGCAAGAGCGCCCCCTCCCAAAACTAGCCCGACCCCCGGGATGAACAAAGCGGCCAGAGTGGCCAAGGCTCCAATTCCAATTCCCACTGTCGCGCCCTTGACGGTTCCGGCTGCCACGTCAAATGGGGTTGTGGTGCTTACACCACTTTTGGCCGAATGCTCGGCGTCGGCGGCTTCTTCGGCCTCAGGAATAGGGTCTCCAGCGGCGGTTCGCTTGTTTGCGAGAATGCTGATATCCGCATTTTCGGCTCCGTTATCGAGAAGCGCACCCACCACGCGCTCGGCATCTTCAGGGGTGGGGAATGAAGCGTAAAGTGTGGACATCGTTTGAACTCCGTTATGGCCGTTCCCTTAAGCGGGCACAGGCCGATCTCGGGAGTAGGACAGGAGCGGGGAATAACGGAGTTCCGTAAGTGCCGGTTCAGCGGCATTAAGGCGGACAAGTGCGAGAGACGCAAGTCGCCTCAATCGTAAGTGGTAAATCGTAAATCGTAAATCGTCGGAACTGGCTACTGGACCTATTGGACTTCGGAGTCCGGCGATTTACGATTTACGACTTACGATTTACGAAAGAGTAAAGAAGAACGTCGCGCCATTTCCTGGGCTGCTCTCGGCCGACACCTTGCCTCCGTGGCGCTCAAAGATTCGCTTAACGTTCGCGAGGCCGATCCCGGTGCCTGGATATTGGGAGTCCAATACGAGCCGCTCAAAAGGTTGGAAGATCTTGTGCGCGTACTGCGGATCGAACCCAATGCCGTCGTCCCGCAGATAAAACGTCTCGGGTTCAACGCCTTCCACCCGTCCGATCCACAGATTTCCGCTCGGACCTTTGCCGTATTTGAAGGAGTTGTCCACCAAGTTCTCGAGCGCCAGCTTAATGAGCAGCGGATCGGCCAAGATCGACATGTTCGGATCGATTTTGGCCACCATTCGTCTTGCGTGACGCGTAGCGATGTTGTCAATCGTCTCCGAAGCAAGCCCCGTCAAGTCAACTTTTCTTAGTCCAACATCGGTTCTACCAAGCCGGGAGTATTGAAGGAGGTCATCGATTAACCGACCCATCTTGCTTGCCGCCGTTGCCATCCGTTGAAGTTCGTTCCGAGCCAAAGGTTCGACCTGGTCACGATGATCTTCCAGAAGAATCATTGCAGCACTGATGATTGCCCTCAGCGGGGCGCGGAGGTCATGCGAGACATTATAGGTAAATCCCTCCAACTCCCGGTTCGCTGCCTCCAGCTCTTTTGTACGATCGCGTACACGTTGCTCTAATTCAGCCTCTAGCTTCTGACGCCGAGCAATTTCTAGATGGGCCTCTTGATAGAGTCGCGCATTTTGCACCGCGACCGCCATCTGCTGAACCATGCCTTGGAGCAGCCTGACATGCGCTTGAGTGTAAGCGTTGAACCGGTAACTCATCACCTGGACAACGCCGATTACAGTCCGGTCTAGGATTACGGGAACCATCACTATGGATCGAGTCGCGGGCTGATCGTCCGATTGCTCCTCGCGCACCGTTCCATCCGGATCGACTATCACGGAAGTTACGCACTTCTTCCGACCCTCAATCGCATCGTCCACCAGGAGCGGTTCACCCGTTCGGATCACTGTGCTTTGCATTCCGCGACCTTCCGGCGCTAGTTTTACGGGAGGGTAGATGGAAGCGTCGGTCCGGCTGCCATCCATCCATGCGTAAGAGCACGTCACCATTTCGGTCTGTTGGTCGAAAGACGAAACGAGCATGTTATCGCAATCGAGCACGCTTGCGACCGAGTCTCTAAGGTGGTCATAGATGGTCGGAAGATCCAGTGTGCTGCCGAGAACCCGTGCCGCTTCATTCAGGGTGCGAAGTTCGTGCGAAACGCTGTGTCTTTCAGACACGTTGAGGAACACGTTGATCGCTCCAATGATGTGTCCCGACTCATCTCGAAACGGATCGATGTTGACCTCTGCGATGACACTTGTGCCATCGGGCCTCACGACTCTTGCTTCGACGTTCCGAAAACTAGCGCCGGTCCTTAGGGCGACCGCAACCGGATTTTCCTCCGGCGGAATCAACTGGCCATCCAGTGTGTAGAGTTCAAACGAGCCGCAGAAGCGCTCCTTTGGATCGGGAATGGCCGGTGTTCGGCCCCAGATTTCGACTGCGCGGCGGTTGAAGAAGTTAATCAGCCCGTCCGCTCCGCAGGTGCAGATACCGGCAGGGAGGAGGTCTACAAGGTCACGATATCTGCCTTCGCTGTTGGCAAGAGCCTGTTCGGCAAGCTTCTTGTCGGTGATGTCGATTCCGACCCCCGCCATAAGCCTGGGTTTCCCGTCCGCATCCTTGATTGTGCGGCCACGCCCCTCCATCCATCCTTCGGAGCCATCTCTGCGCCTAATCCTGAACTCAACCTGGTAGTCGTTGCCGGTTCGCAAGGACTCTTCAACGACCGAACTTACTTTAGCGTGATCGTCTGGATGAACGAACTCAAAGAAGGCGGCTTCATCCTTCGCAAACGAATGTGCTTTTAAGCCAAATATGTGCTCTAGCTCGGGACTCCAGTCCACTTCCCCGGTTTGAAAATCCCGCGTCCAAACGCCAAGCTTGCCACCCTGCATGGCCAGACTCAAGCTCTCTTTGAGACTTTCCGTTTCGTCGGTTTTACTTTCAGCTGCATCATGAGGTAGAGCGGTGACAGCTGTTCTTCCATCGGGCAGCTTTTTGCTCGTGAAACGGACTGTTGCGGTAGGCAATTGCTTCCGCCACTCGGCGGGCAATATGCCCGGATCATCCCGGCCTGTGACAGTGCCTGCCGGCAACAACTCCGAGACCATCAATCCGCAAATTTCGGAAAGAGGGCACTGGACGAGGGTAGCAAATGCCTCGTTGGCACGCTGGACGCGACCGGATGCATCGACCAGCGCCAATCCCGCATCGCAGGCTTCAAATAGCAGATCGCTAGTACTCGATTCTGAGTCGACGATCAATCCAGCAGTCTCCACATGCTCGTCCGTACGTCAAAGCGCACGGCCATGAGCCGTCCCAATCCTATTATGCGGCACGACCCACAGTTTTGGGGAAGCTAAAGACATTTTAATGCAGAAGCTAAAATGCAGGGCCATGAGCGTTGAGCGTTGAGCCTTGAGCCTTGGGCGTTGGGCCTTGAGCGTTGAGCCTTGAGCCTTGGGCCTTGAGCGTTGAGCCTTGAGCTTTGAGGTTTGAGGTTTGAGGTTTGAGCTTTGAGCTTTGAGCTTTGAGCCTTGAGCCTTGAACCTATCCCCGGCCGTTATCTTTACACGTCTTCGCCAAAGGGCCAAGTTGGTAATGTGCGACTCAAGGGCTTGTCCACTCTATAGCCAAGCTCATACTCGGCCTGGACCAGCGTATGGATTTCTCTCGTGCCTTCGTAAATGACCGCGCCACGCGAGTTTCGGAAATACCGCTCCACGGGAAACTCATCGCAGTATCCGTAAGCCCCGTGAATCTCAATCGCGTCGTTGGCTGCCGTGAAAGCGTTATTGCAGTTCGTCCATTTGGCCAAAGAGACCTCTTTGGTATGACGCTGGCCCATGTTCTTCATCCAGCCCACCTTGTAGTAGAGCAGCCGTCCAATCTCGCGTCCCTGGACCATGTTGGCGATCATCTGTTGCACGAGTTGCTTCTTACCGATCTCCTCGCCCCCCACACTTCTGGAAGTTGAATAAGGTTTGCAAGCATCTAAACAGGCTTCGATAATGCCAACCGCGCCGGAAGCGACCGTGTACCGGCCATGGTCTAATGCCGACATAGCGATCTTGAACCCATCACCTTCCTCGCCTAGCCGGTTCTCTGCCGGAATCCTCATGTCTTCAAAAAAAATCTGACCGGTGTTACCAGCCCTCACGCCCAACTTTCCTTTCAGAGGCCTGGAAGAGAAGCCAGGCGTCTTGCGGTCAACGATGAAGGCGCTCATGGTCTGCGCTTTGGCTTTAGCCTCCGGATTGGTGATTGCAATAACCAGAAACTGATCCGCATAGTCGGCCAAAGAAATCCATGTTTTTTCTCCATTCAGGATGTAGCTGTCTCCGTCCTTGACTGCTCGCGTCTTTAAGTTAATGGCGTCCGATCCCGCGTTCGGCTCGGTCAATCCGAATGCCCCAACCTTGTTTCCCTTGGCCAAGTCCGGAAGCCATCGCTGCTTCTGCTCTGCCGAGCCCCATTGAAGAACGGTCATGCAGTGGAGTCCTGAGTGGACGCTCATGACAACTCGAGCGGAAGTGTCGCCCCGTTCCATCTCTTCGCAGACGATTCCAAGAGAAATGTAGTCAGTGTCAGAGCCGCAGTATTTGGCCGGTAACGAGACGCCAAGAATTCCCGCCTCCGCCATTTTGTCGAGCATAGAGCGGTCCGATCGATGCTCTCTATCTCGCTCCGCGATGTCGGGAACGATTTGCTGTTGGGCGAACTTGTAAGCCATCTCTCGAACGAGTTCGTGCTCGTGGCTGAGGGCGAAATCCATAGGGATGGATTCTACCGACCGAAGGGCCATCCAAACCGGACTTGTAACCTAGGCGCTCCGCCCGTCGTTAATAATGGAGTTCCAACCGACCGGATGTACGAAACACCAGCACCCGAAGCACCGCCTCAGATCCCTCCGGTAATTGAGGCTCCTCCACCCCAAGAAGACAAGAGACCCAGATGGGTCAAGAAGCTTGGACCGATTGGGACTGCACTCGCCTTCCTTGCCGCCAAAGCCAAGGCGCTTTTCACGTTCCTCTTCCCAATTCTCAAGCTTCTCAAGTTCGGCAAGATCCTCCTGACCGCAGGAACGATGCTTGTCAGCGTGTGGCTCTACGCGCACTTTTTCGGTTGGCAATTCGCGGTCGGCTTCGTCCTCCTCATCTTCGTGCATGAAATGGGGCACGTCATCGCTGCCGCCTTTAACGGCGTCCCTGTCTCCGCACCTATCTTCATCCCCGGCTTTGGAGCATTGATCATCGGCAAGCGATTCGGGAAGTCCGGGTTTGTCAACGCAATCATCGGAATTGGCGGTCCCATTGGGGGGACATTCGCGGCCCTTGCCTGCTGGGCCATCTACGGTGCGAACGGCAATTCTCTTTTTCTGGCCCTCGCTTTTGTCGGGTTTATGATGAACCTGTTCAACATGATGCCGATGTATCCAATGGACGGCGGCCGCATCGTGGGCTCGATCTCTCCCTATCTATGGGGGTTCGGGCTTGTTGGTCTTTTGGCGTTAATGGTGACCGGCTATATGAACAACTTCATGCTCATCATCCTCATCATCCTCTCCGTCCCTCAAATTTGGACAATGCTAAAGCGTGGCACGATGGACCCCGGCGGCGGAATTCCAACTACGGCCGTTCAGAAGTGGGGAATGGGAGCGGCCTACGTGGGGCTATGCGCCTTCCTGATGTGGGGCATGAACATGACGCGGCTCGAAGCACATCCCTCGCTCCATCGGGCGGGAGGAACGCAAGTAGCCACGCTTCGCTAGCCTTTCTTCTTACGTTTCCGGGCCACGGACTCGTAACTTTCGTCAATCAGATCCAAAGCTAATCCTAATGCCTCCGCATCGACCAGATCAATCGTGACCCACCCGAACCGCCCGACGTAAGCCGCCTTCCTGATGTGCGGATGCATGACCAGCATCTCTTGCCTATCAACCGTACTCTTCACTGTGACCGCCTCGTGGTCGCCCAATGCAAAGATTTTTCCGTTTACTTTGAAGGCGGTCTCACCGGGCCACGGCTCGTCCTGGACCGCACCCCGCTTGGCCAAACAGTGGGCTGCGATTTTGTCCAAAGAGTCGCCCATCCGACATGAATTTGTATCCTTATCGTCTGCGACGTCTAAAAGCAGCAAGTCCGCACATGCCGCCAAGGACGGCGAGGGTGCAAGGCTCGGGAACCGCGCCGGGTGTTGCGGTTTCTTCGAAGGCTGGATTGACTCGACTCAAGAAATAGTCGTTACCCGGATATACGGCGCCAAAGCCGTAGGCGACCGCAAAACACTGCACGCTGGTTGGCGCAAGCGCCGCTTTGTCGAGGACCTTGAATCCGCTCAATGTTTGTCCTTCCTGAATCGTCTGAGTCGTCTTCGACGGGTCGATGATCCAGACATCGTTGTAAACGGTCGGTGACCCACCTTCGCTGCCAAAGGTCCAAGTCGGATGAGTGGTCCCACTCCAGCCTCCAGGAGTACCGACTATGCCGTTTGGATCCACCAGCACTCCGAAAAAGTAAATGTTGAGGTTATTCACGCCCAAGGTGTTCTGGACATGGAAATCCAGAGTCCAATTGCCGGACGAGCCCGTTGTTTGATAGGTCACTTTGGGGGCAGCCAGGGATAGCGCGGAAAGCACGGCAACCAGGCCCGCAGTCCAAAACAATTTCTTCATCTCACTCTCCAGGAATTACAAAATACAAGTCAACTGATCTTGTTATAGCTTTTTTGACGATGGATTCCAAGTAGTGACGATGAATCTTTCTAAAATCTCCTTGGCTCTAAGTCCCCTTCAAGCGATCTGGAGAACTATAGTTAGAGAACATGCCAGAAGATCGTGATACCGTCGTTGGCAGAATAAAGCACCTCGGGGTGCATTCGGTGTCCTTGGTTGACCTTTGCGCGGTGGCCTTTTCGAGAAGAGAACAGGACGCAAATGCTTCCCAAGAAATGGGCAGAAGGGTGTCTGTCCGGCTTGACAACGTGGCTGGAGCAAGTGAGCTCGCGCTTGACTTGCTGCGAGATGAGTGCGGTCTCGAAGGGTTCGAGTCCCTAAGGTGCCTTGCTCTGATTGAGATCGGTCGAAAGTCGGCACTAGCTCGAAAAGGAGACCCCGACGAGATTCAGGGGCCGAGCGACGTGCTCTACCTTCTCGACCATCTCAGCAATGAGAAGAAAGAATATTTCTACGCAATCCTTCTGAATTCTGCCAACGTCGTCCTTCGCAAGGCTCTGGTTCATATCGGCACTCTGACAATGAGCATTGTCGGTCCCCGTGAAATTTTTCGCGAAGCAATTAGGGAAGGAGCCAGCAGCATGATCGTCGCGCACAACCACCCAAGCGGCGACCCCACGCCAAGCCCTGAAGATATCGAAATCACGAGGCACCTGGTGAAAGTTGGCGAGTTGCTCGACATTCCGGTCCTCGATCACGTCATCATCGGACACGGGACTTATCGGAGTCTCAGTGAAATGGGGCTTATGTGAGTAGCAATTGGGAAGAAATCGTAGCAGCGATGCGCGAGCGCGCGCAGGGAATGCATTCGGGCAGGGAAGCAGGCCTTCAGCGTTGCAGAACCCTTATCCAAACCTCGTCCAAATGCATCCGCCACGTGCATAGGCATCAGTTCGTTGAAGCTGATGTGCTGCTGGTTGAGGCCAAGGGTTTAGCCAAAGCCGCCCGGGAAGCGCTTGCACCTTATCCAGAGCTCTACCACGCGGGCTTCCTCCAGGACGCCGAGAAAGAGATGGTAGAAGCCGCTGGAGTCTTGGCGATCGTCCGGGGAGAACCATATCCAACCGCCGACTACCTCGGAGTCGGAACCATGGCCTACCTCAACGGCATGGGAGAGGCCGCCAGCGAGGTCCGCCGCTTCGCACTGGACGAGATGCGGAAAGGGAAGTTAGACGAGGCCGAGCGCATTCTGGGGCTTATGGAAGGCATCTACGACGAACTCATCTCCTTCGACTACCCAGACGGCATGACGGGCGGCCTCCGCCGCACCTGCGATGCACTCCGGCCTGTTATTGAACGAACGCGGAGCGATTTGACCGCGAGCGTCACTCAGCACGCCTTGGTGCATGAGTTGAGGGAAACGAGGGCGAGGTTGGAGAAAGGGTGAGGGAACGGATTTTTCGGCGTTGCGGAGTTGCGGCGCTAATGTGTTCTGGCACGCTCGTGAACTCGCTTCAAGCTTGAACTCGTACGCTCGAGGAGCGCAAGCTTTTAATCGAGCAACCCCTAAAGCCAAAAAAGGCCGTCTGCCTGCCTCAGTCAAACGGCAAGTCCACCGGCGGAACCGGGTGATGGCCCTTTTGCTTTCTGATAGACCCGGTGTTGGCAGTTACGCTTTTGCAGGTCAACATTGCAGCGATGGCAATTCCAAACGCAGCCACCAACGGCACTAAAACTAACGGGTCATACGAGGCATGCCGTCCGCTAATGCTTTTGATGAAGTTTTGAAGATCCGGCTTCATGAGGCTGATCCAAATAATCATGAGCAGCCATGACACCAGATATGAAGCGCCCATTACGTATCTCCCAAGAACCAACTGGCCCACCCCGGGAATGAGAAATGAAAAGAACGCCGCTGCCTTAACGCTCGCCGCATCGGCGGTCGCAAGGGGACCGTCACCCATCTGCATTGCTTGCTCAAAACTCATGGGCGCCTGAATTTGCGAGATGGCCGTCGCATACTTCCGCTCGATCCCTCCATGGCTGGGGCTCATCGCAAGTGCCCTTGCGTAAACCTCTGCCGCGGGCTTTACCTGTCCGCGCTCCATCAAGTCGTCGCCAAGCGCCTCTTGCACCGTGAGCGACCCAGGAGCAACTTCGGCTGCCTTTCGAAGCAGGTCGGTTGAGAGTTGCTTGTTTCCACGTCTCTTTTCCAATGCCGACCTGCGAATGAGATTTTCTGCTTCGGACAACTGCGCAGGCGTTGGAGCCGGGGGCAATTCACCTAATTCAATTTGGATGTCCGGCCCGCTAATCTGTTGCAGAGCCCCCTGCAGGCCCTCACGAATTTTCTCGAGTTGGGCGACATCTCGCGGATCGGGATTTAGACCTGCCTTCTCAACACGACTAGAAACTTCGAGCAACTGGACCTGAAGCTCCTTTATCTGAGCCTCAAGCGCTGCCCTATTTGGCCCCTTTGGGGCTGCAGCCGCTTCTGGAATACCGCCGAGCAGTTGTGAACTATCCGGCTGGACTGGAACGGGGGCGGGACTCGTGTCCAAGGTCGGCTGTTCAGGCTGCAACGTCTTGCCGAGAGCTTGTTGGGCGACGCCTTGCTCCCTCTGCAACTCGGTGATCTTCTGCTGAAGCTCGCTTTGGACAACCGGGTCTGTGGTTACCTTCAGTTGCAAGCTCAGCTTCTCAATCTGCTCCCGGCGCTCCGAGACCACCTTGAGCAGAACTTCCTTAAGTGGATCAGCCGCCATAGATCATTCGTATTCTGGACGCTTTCAAGCGTATGGTTTGATTCATTTGGGTGGGATCTAAGATGTTGGAAATGGCATATGGGATGTGAGATACGGATGTGAGATGCTTCCGGACATGGCTCATCCTTTGTCTCCAAGCTTCCGGAACCCCCATCCCCAGCCCTTCCCCCTCTGCCGCACAATCCTCGGCACAAGGGGAAGGGGGCGGATGTCCCATATCCCACATCTCAGATCGCATCCATCGCATCACAAGTAGACTAGCGAAGCCATGGAAGGCAAAAGGCGAAAGCATAAGCGGAAGTTGATCCCGGGGCGCATTGCTGCGGGCATGGTCTTAACCATCCTTGCCGTCTACGGCTTTGTGCGAGCCGGAGCCCACTTCGCCCTTCCTCGCAGCTTTGGCCAAGCGCACCTCATTGCAGCCATCAAAGATCCTCGCGTCACGGAAAGCTCGGGTGTGGCCCCAAGTCAGCTTTATCACAACATCTATTACACGTTTAACGACAGCGGCGATACCGCGCGCTTCTTCCAGTTCGACCGGACAGGTCAGATCCTGCACGTCTTCAATGTGACCAACGGCGCCAACGTCGACTGGGAAGACATGGCATCGGCCAAGCTTGATGGGAAGCCATACCTCTTCTTCGGCGACATCGGTGACAACATGGGTCGCCGGCCCTCCATCGCCATTTATCGAGTCCCTGAGCCGGGCAACGAAACAGAGATCAAAGCCGACCAAATCTACACGCTCAGGTACCCGGACGGCTCCCACAACGCTGAAACTCTCCTCGTCAATCCAAAAACCGGCGACATGATGGTCGTCACCAAAGCCGCCCGTCATCCCCAGGGCGTTTACTACTTGCCGCGCCCGTATGGCAGCGGTTCTTGGACACTGAGGAAGCTCGCCGACATCGAAGTCAACGCCAACATGCGCTCCGCCAAGCTGATTACAGGCGGAGCATGGTCCCAAGACGCCAAACACGTCGTCCTCCGCACCTACCTAGGGGCCTTCGAATTTCCAGGCAACGATCCCATGCACTGGTTTGAAAACGATCCTGTCCGGATCAAAACGAACTTCGAGATGCAGGGAGAAGGCATCACGTATTCGTTGGACGGAAGCTCGTTGATCACCACAAGCGAAGGCACGCCCTGCCCGGTCTCTGAGATTCCAATAGAAAAGTGATTGGTCAGATCGAGAACTGCGAATCAAGTGGCTTACATCGTTGCGCGGCATAGTCTAAAGCCTATACCTTTGAACTTGACAGTGGGGGGCATGTCGCCACGGTAGGCAGACCTGAAAAAATCCACCGAGGTGAAGAACCAATTTCCACCTTTGAGCACCTTTTCGGTGCCGGTCGCCGCCCCAATTGGATCTTTGCCATCGATCCCCCTGTATCCAGTGCTGGCGTACCAATCCAAACACCATTGAGCCGCGTTGCCGCTCATATCTAGGCATCCGTAGCTGCTCTTGCCATCAGGGAAGCTGCCAACGGCCATAGGGCCCGCCAATTTCTTGTCGACGCTCGAACACAGGAGTGAGGGATTGAAATCGCTGCCCCACGGGAATTCCCTCGCGTCCGAATCTCTCGCCGCCTTCTCCCATTGTGCTTCAGTTGGCAGATCGCCTCCTGCCCATTTGCAGAAGGCCTCAGCTTCGTACCACGTCACATTCACCATAGGAAAGTTGTCTTGATAACCCCACATTGGCTGTCGATTCTTCCAGTCGTATCCGTAGTTCGAAGCTTCGCAGTAGGCTCGGAATTGAGAAACAGTCACTAAATTCTTGCCAATCCAATAGGCTTTGACCGAGACCTTATGCGCGGGAGACGCTTCTGGCCATCTGTCCGAACCCATAGTGAATGCCCCTCTGGGAACAAAAACCATTTCTACTCCGGTCTTGGACTCCTTCTTGGCGGTGCCAGGGGCTAACTGACGTAACGGTGCTGCAACAGCGATTCCCGCCAGCATGTTTGCTAAGAGGATGAGCCCCCATGTAAATCTTCGTAAAATCAGTCGTTCCATCGATGCTCCCTGGTTAGAAGGAGCTTAGCTTACTGGCACTCGCCTGACCATGGCCATCTGCCGTTTGGGTCACTCCTGGCATTCCTTGGGCCAAATCTCCGGCATTCGTCATGTCCAATGCAAGATGTATGGGTTGTGCTACTTTAGGCCCGCGAAATTACCCAAATCCAACCGCGACTCTTTTTAAAAGTTGTACGATTTACGCTCCCCGTCGAAATCAGAATTGACATCGCAACGACAATCCTCGGTAGAATAGCCGCCGCAGCCAGGCACGAGGAGGTTCCAGATGCGCAACTGCTCACTAAGGGTGAGTGCAACCCTTGTTTTGTTTGCGTGTGCGCTCGGGGCGTACGCGAGCGGAAGGGGAAAAGAAGTCTGTCGTGTGGAGACGCGAGTCGTTTCTGCACCCATACAATTTGATGTCCGCTATGAATTTAGCCGTCTAGTTGGCCCAGGGCGTTGCGTCAAGGTCAAAAACGGCAAGCCGGGCGAGGTGGTCAAAACTTATCAAGTGCTTCTTATCGGAGATAAGCCGGTAGAGAAAACCCTTGTAAAGAGCGTCCGCACCGATCCGGTTGAAGCGGTTTACAACATGGGCAAATCTGGCATCCAGACCAGCCGCGGCGCCTTTCACCGCAGTAAGGTTTTGGTCATGTCGGCTTCTGCTTACGACCCAAGCCCATCCACGATCGGACGTGGAGCCACCGGCCGCACGGCGACCGGCCGCCATGCGGGCTTTGGATGCGTCGCCGTGGATCCTCGGGTGATCCCGCTTGGCACGCTCATATTCGTCGAAGGATACGGTTTTGCTTTGGCCTGCGATACGGGCGGCGCGATTCATGGAGATCGCATCGACCTCTGTTTTGGAAGCCGAAGCCAAGCCATGAGATACGGCCGCAAGCAGGTGCGGGTTCACGTCTTTAAACGTTGAACCTTGCCGATGCTGCGAGTCTAAAGGCCTTTCTTGGCCGGCACGGACTATGGGCGAGTAAGGGCCTCGGGCAACACTTCCTCGTCTCCTCTAAAGTCGTGTCGGCCATCGTTTCTTCACTTGCCGACTGCCAAGGCATTCTGGAAATCGGCCCCGGCCCCGGCGTCTTAACTTCACCTCTTTCCGAGTCCGCGCAGCGCATGATTGCGCTAGAGTTGGACGCCCGGATGATCGAGGCCCTAAAGGAGTCCGCGCCCAAAGCCGAAGTCCTCCAAGCAGACGCCCTGAAATCAAACCTGGGCGAGATTTTGCTAAGCCTGCCAGAGCCACGAGGGGTCGTCTCCAACCTCCCCTACTACATCACCGGTCCCCTGGTCACCCGCATCGCAGAGGCGAGACACCACTACTCGAAAGCGGTCCTGATGATGCAAAAGGAAGTGGCTGAGCGAGTGCTCGCGGGCCCCAAAACGTCCGCCCGAGGCTCGCTCTCCGTCTACCTCCAACTCCAATTCGACATTAAACTCCTCTGCCACGCTCCCGCCGGCGCCTTCCTCCCGCCCCCCAAAGTAGACAGCACTGTTCTCCAACTCACCCCCAAGCTGATGCCGGTCGCAACGGAAGATGAAGACGCGCTCTTTCGCCTCATTCGCTTTTCCTTCGCCCAACCGCGTAAGACGCTGATTAACAACCTGGTTGCTGGTTACAAGATCGATCGGGAAGCGGCTGTTTCAATTATTGTTGGGTGCGGTTTAAACGAGACGGCGCGGCCGCAGGAGCTACCAAACGAAGAATGGGCTCGGCTGCTTCAGCAAATTCAAATCATCGCAATGCCCAGCCCCAACAGAAGGCGCTAAGTTAAGGACAAGCCAGCGACCCCGGAGGGGTGAGAGGAAGGTAGCCGGTGTGTCGCAGCAATTTCGTCGTAGTCTGCGAAGGCGAAATTGCGAAGACCACCGGAAAGGCAAGGAATTTCCAGCACCTCCCCCGCAGCCCTTCAACGCTCCCAAACCAGGCGAAACGATGCGGCTGCGGGGGAGGTCGATGAGCCCTCAAATCGGGAGGGGGTGCGGCGGATTTGCTCAACTATTTTAGTGCTCCTGCCACCAAGGAGGGGGGAAGTTCGTGGAGAAGGTAGAACGTAAACCCCAAATGACGATCGCCGATAAATTTTCCCAGCTTCGCGCCCGAAACGAAAAGGCCCTCGTCCTCTTCATCACTGCAGGGGACCCGCCGCTGGAAGAACTCCCCGCCATCCTGGAAGCCCTACAAGAAGGCGGCGCCGATCTTATCGAGGTGGGCATCCCCTTCAGCGACCCGATCGCCGATGGCCCCATCATTCAGGCGAGCAGTCAAAGAGCCCTTGACCGAGGCGTCACTCCCGGGGCCGTCCTAGAGATGATCGCGAAAGCAAAGCTGGAGGTCCCCTTGATCACCATGGGCTATTACAACACCTTCTACCGCATAGGCTTAGACAAATCCGCAGAAGCGCTCGGCAAAGCCGGAGTCAACGCTACGATTCTCTCAGACCTAACACCCGAAGAATCGGACGACTGGACTAAGGCCTCCAGAGCCCACAACTTGGACAACATCTTCCTGGCCGCCCCTACCAGTACAGACCAGCGCCTGGACGAGGTCTGCCGCCGGGCCACCGGCTTCGTCTACGCCGTCTCCCGCACCGGGGTGACCGGCTCTGCATCCAGCGTCCCCCCAGAAGTCAAAACCCTCGTTCAACGTATCAAATCCAGAACTCACCTCCCTGTCTGCGTCGGCTTCGGCATCTCACAGCCCGATCACGTCCGCATGGTCTGCGAAGTAGCCGACGGAGCCGTGATCGGAAGCTGGTTGGTCGATTTCCTGGAAAAGGGATGGGAAAATGGGGAGGGGAAGAGCGAACTGACGACAGCACTCCAAGCTCTAAAACAAGCGACCCGCGGAAGGAATTAGCGATGCAAGTGCTGCGCTGTTTGAAAAGCAAGGTACGAGTTATAGGCGAAGTGAGCGGCTAGCATGGGCCACAAGCGTTGAGTCCTTGCAAAGACGATGGCGAAGAGTATCCCATCGATGAAGGCGCCTGCGGTTCCGGTCGGACCCTCATACAAGTGCCAGAGACCAAACAGAATGGATGATGTTACGACGGGCATCCAAGCACTTCCCATGAGACCTCTCAAGCGCCCAACTATGTATCCACGCATGAGAGTTTCCTGAAACACAACGCTTGCCAGCGTGCCAGGAAGGATAATCCAAACTGAAACGTTTGCTCTGACGCTCCCTAAAGTGGATGAGCTGGACCTCTGGAGCGGCCAGAAGACGTGTGCAACTGTCGTCCTGGCGGCCCAATGCGACAGGAACATGCATGCGGTGAGCCCAATCGCGAGCGGCACGTCCCACTTCCACACCGGCCTCGTAAATCCTAGGCTCCTTAAGCTCCGCTCTGCAACCCAAACGATCAATAAGATGGGTCCTACATAGGCGACCTCATTAACGAGGCGTCGGATGGGATCGAACAGACTTGCAGAATGCCCCAAGCTGGTGGTGAACTCCGAAAAGAAGCTCGGACAGTAGGCGTACAGTAGGACGACAAGCGCTTCAATCGCCAGAATTGTCTGACCGCTAAGGCGCAACGGCCGTTTTTCCGGCTCCTCGATCGACCCTTCCACCATTCTAATGGCCTCCCGAAAATAGAAGGACGAACGTGGAAATTACAAAGCTGGCGACTGGCAAAAGTAGCAGTGGCCAGATCCGGCCGGTTTTCCAGATAACCAGGACGAACACCAGTGCATAGAGAGATGTGATTAGGACCGTGAGCGGCGCTGTAGCTACAGAGAGCGCGCCATACAGAAGAGCCGATAAAGCCATCGCAGAGTAGTCGTTTCCAAGGAGCTCGCGAAGCCTTGCGAACGCATAAACGACAATGAGCGTCTGCCTCGACGCACCCAGTAACGCCACGACAAAAAACGAGAACTGGATGGAAGCATCGTAGGTGGATTTGTGGGTGGCGGCATGCTGCCGAGGAAAGGTCGCATAAAGAGGCAGAGTCGCTATTAACATGACGAACACGGCGAGCAACCCTACGAGGAAATCTTCGCCCCATTTCGGCCGCCTGACACCCAGCAAACGAAGACTGCCATCCGCCACCCAGACCACGAAGAAAATGAGGGCAATGTGCCCAACCTCGTAAACGCCCCTTGAAAGGGCCTCAAACAGATCATGAGCAGCGCGGCCGCTTGAGAATTGTGACAAGAAGGGGACGAAGAACAGGTACACGCCCATCACGGCGAACTCTAACAGGAGAATGCTGCGGCGCGACAAGCGATCCGGAGTCAGGCTGTCTGTTGGGATAAATGCCAAAGTTAGCACTCATTGTAATCGGATATTGTAAAACTAGCTTCGCACGATCCTAACCAGAAGAACGCCAATCGCGCTAACGGTGCCGGTTCACAAATAGGTAAGCCGTGTACAAGACAAAGCTGTCATACGCGAGGTGGACGATGAGGGCAGGCCAGATTCTTCTGGTGATCCCGAAGCAAGTTCCGGTTGCCAGTCCAAAGCAGGTTGCGTAGATCATCCCCAGCGGGCCTTGATACCAGTGCCAAATTCCGAACAAGAAGGACGAAATAAGAACCGGCGACCAGTATTTGCCTAGGAGCTCGCGTAGCCTTGAAATCAAGTAGCCCCGAAACAAAACCTCTTCGAGAAATACCCCGCAAAAGAGGGCGGGGACGATCATCCAAAAACTTGCTCCGCTAAACAGAAGAAGCTCGATTGAAGACCTGGCTCGTTGCGCATCCAATTCACGCAACGTGTCTCTTGGAATGAGCCTGAGGGACGCGGCCTCTAGGATCACAAAGATGACGAGCGCGCCTCCTACTATAAGATCCAGCCTCCACCTTGGCCTTTTGAATCCCACGCCGTGCAAACCGTGATCGGCAAGCCAGACGATAAAGAGGATTGGGATGACGGCACGCAGAAAGGGAAGCGCAAGATCGATCGATAGAAATAGACCGGGCCTGAGGGTCGACATAACCGCCTTCTGACTTTCGACTAGGTTAGGCCTAAACTCGGGAAAGACCGATGCCACGTATGCAAAGAGCATCACAATGGATAGCTCAATCCAGAGATATCGCCTCCTACCTGTCGGCTCAACGGGCGGTTCCGGTGCCGCTGTTTTTCCCCCCGTTTCTAAAGCGGCGCTCTCGGTCAATGCGATATATTGTTCGCCAGATTTGGCGATTTGCCAACCGTCTCTTTACTTCCCGGTGGCTTTAGTCTTAGTGTCCGTGGTGCTTTGTTCGTTGGCGTGCTCGGCCTGCTTGTCCTTGGCCGTTGTCTTTGCCGACTCGGTTGCGTTCTTGGCGGCTTGGACTCCCGTCTTGAGGTCGGTCGTGACCGCCTTTCCGGTCTCCTTCGCGGCATGAGTGAGACTCTGTCCCGCTTGACCATATTCCTGCTTCGTTTGCTGGCTACAGCCGAACGCCGTGAGGGTAAGGATGCTGAGGACGTAAAAGGACGGGTGCTTCATAGGTGCCTGCCGGCCGCTTGGGGCGCTACCTAAAGGCGACTAGCTCCAAGACGGCCTTGTTCCACGTTTCCGTCGCTCAACCGGCCTGCGGCGTTCAGGGTAATTCAGGGGGCAAGGCAAGCGGTGTAACCCTCAACCCGGTAAGGTCGGGTTGAGGGATGGGACTCCCCCGATCGGAAACCACAAAGAATGGGATCTATCTCGAAAGATAGATCCCATCCGGAAAGCAGAAGCCAAGCCTTAACGAGCGTAGAACTCGACGACTTGCTGCTCTTGGAAGAATTTGGGGAAGTCTTCTCGCTCCGGAAGAGCGATGACCTTGCCTCGGAACTGAGTTACGTCCGCTTCCATGTATGCCGGAATGGCGGCGCCCTCAAAGTGGTTGTCCCGCGCGATGCGACGGCTCTGGGCCCGGTCTCGAACCTCGATCACGTCTCCAACCTTAAGCTGGAAGCTCGGGATGTTCACCACGCGGCCGTTGACGGTTACGTGGCAGTGGTTCACGACTTGGCGAGCTTGGAAAATCGTTCTGGCATAGCCCAGTCTCCACACCGCGGTCGCGAGTCGAAGCTCGAGAAGGCGGAGGAAGTTGAGGCTGGTGTTGCCGGGCATGCGCTGGGCCTTCTTGAACGTGTTCAAGAACTGCTTCTCCAGCATGTTGTAGTAGCGGCGGATGACCTGTTTGGCCAGGAGCTGCTCGCCATACTCCGACTGACGGCGATCCTTTAGGTTAGGACCATGCTGTCCGGGAGGGTGTGGCCGCTTGGCAGCCGGGCTTTTGGGTCGTCCCCAAATGTCAAAGCCGACGGTCCGGCAAATATCGTTCTTTCGTCCTCGGTAAGTCGCCATGGAGTTAACTTCAACAGGTTCAAACCCACCTGTCAGAGCGAAAAGGATACCTCACCGCCAGGGTGAGATGCTGACATTTTGCGTCAAAGATGCCTGGTCTTGGAAAGAAGCGGCACTGCTACCAGTAAAGTAGCGGAGGTCGGACTCGAACCGACGACCTAACGGGTATGAACCGTTTGCTCTAACCAACTGAGCTACTCCGCCGAACGCGAAATTATGGCCGATTTGGCCCACTTGCCGCATGCAGGCCCACGCTGCTTCCTAACACGTCCAACGCGTTGGAGGCAAGCAAGCGGCATAGGGAAAAGGTCGGTAAATGGTAAGTGGTAAATAGTAAATGGTTTCGGAAAGGAGTCTTTATATCCTTCCTGCGAACAAGTCCAATCCCGCTCCGACGAATCGACGATTTACGACTTGTCGAGCGTCAGCGAAATCCCGAAAAGCGCGAAATTACGAGGTCGCCTCGATTTTCAGCGAAGCAATCCTAGTTCCACTTCTCAATGCCCGCGCGAGCCGGCGCGAAGATGTCTTCTCCAGCCAGAAACCGTTCCGCGGCGTCCGAGTTATCCAGCGCGATCTCGAGGCCGTACGCCAACTCGCAAGTCTCGCTGTTCATGCCACGACCCTCCAACCCTTCGGACATGCCCTGGCGAACATAGTCGGTGATCGCAAACTGCGGAGCCAATCCACGGGTCGGAACTTTCGTCTCCGGATGTTCCCGCTGCTGGATACACGCCTCCACATCGACTGAATTCCAACCTCGGCAGACCAGCGGGCGGTGCGTCCAAATAGAGCAGCCGCCGTCTTTCAGAAGTGGGCACACCGGCCGGGGCGGATAAGGCGCGGTCCCGTCACGGACTGGCTGAGTAATTGCTTTGTGAACGGCGATCCGCGCTCGCAGAGCCAAGATTTCCTCGTCACTCCAGGTCGCTCGAATCTGATCGGCAAGATTGAGGATTTCAGGTGCCGTCGCGAGGACGATATGCGTGCAGCAGTGCCAACATCCGAGTCGGCAAACGGGGAGGATGCCTACCGCTTTCTCGCCGATTTGCGAGATCTGGTCGTGCAGCCCGGCTATCTCCTTCTCCGCAAACCGCTCCAATTTGTTGGTAAGCCGGATCAGCTTTTCGGGTGATCGCTCCTCTGCGAGGTTGGAAAGCGTGACGTCCTTTGCGAACGCATACAGCCCACCATATTTGTCTTGAAGTGACCGGTTGGTATTTGAAGAAGCGGGCTGCATAGCTTTAGCTCTTAGACTTCATTCCATTCTGTCACCCCGAGCCGCGATCACGGAGTGCTTTTCGCAGTTAAGAAATGGGGTCGGACGTGGACTTCCAGCCTAGAGTGCAGACCAGGAGGCCTACGTTCCTAACTGGCAGCGGTCCTTTGTTGGGATAAAGCTGAAGCGCGGGGACCCCAGCCAGGTGCATCTTAGTCAAGACGACGACTTGCCCTCTCATCACGTTAGGTGAAAGATATTGAGGGAAGCTTTGAAGGCTGGAATCATGAGAGAAAGCAAGGAAAGCGTCCACCCAATGCGCTGAAGGGATAAGCTCCACTGCGGCGACCGCCTCAAAGACGTAAATCCATGCTCCCCTATCTTTTACTTTTATCCCGCTTCCAGGGTCCTGACATGGCCAGCCTGGACAAGATGGCCCACAACCGAGACGTTGCCGCCCTGTCCCGCTTCCTGACACCGGACTCACTCAAGCCCTTCAATCCGCTGCAGGTGATCAAATCGAACGGGGCATACGAAGTTGGCCGATTCGGCTGGCATGCTTTGGATTTAAATCCGGGACCCGATTCAAGCTACGTCGTTTTCTCGACCCCGCTGACCAGCGAGGACGTCGGCGAGATGGTTTTCCAGCGGCTGGGAGCCGCACTGAAGTACATCCCGGAGGACAATGCGCTGGGCGTTAAGATCAAGCGACACCAATTCGACGTCTCGTTCGACATCTCCACTAAGACGGTCAGCATTACGGACAGCCTCGCGCTCACGTCGACAGGGTCCGGAAAATCTGGCTATTTCCTCTTCCGAATGTCCCCCTACCTCCATGTGGACTCGATAGCAGGCGTCAGTGGGGCAATCCCTTACGTGCAAGCAGGCGGAGTCACCGTAATGTCCAAGGCGGCCGTCTTCTCAGGCAGTTCCGACGTCTCCGTAAAGATCTCTTATCACGGAGTTGTCAACCTGCCCCAGTACGCAGGCAGCATCGTCCCCAACGAGGCGCAACTCACCAACGACTACTGGTACCCGATGATCGCCCGCTGGCCGGCGCCGTTTGACATCACGGTGCATTCACCCAGAGGCTGGATGGCAATCGCGCAAGGCAACCAGGTCTCGATGAGTGAAGATGCGAGCGGGCGGACGACCACATTCAAGATGGACATGCCCGTAACTTACTACAGCCTCTCCATCGCGCCCTACAAGGCCGCATCGCAAATGGATGCGAACCGCCGGATCAGCGCGTGGAGCCTCATCAGAACGCCAGAACAGCTCCAAGAGCAAACGGAGCTTTACAAACCGATTCTGCGCTTTTATAACGAGAAATTCGCCCCTTTCCCATTCGAGGGTTACGGCGCACTGTGTACGGCTCTCTATGGAGGCGGAGCGCTCGAGGCTTACTCCTTTGCAACCTACGGCTTTGGCGTTCCCGAGGAGGACGCTCATGAACCATCCCACACGTGGTGGGGCGGGATGATCGACAACACGTATTTGCACTCCATGTGGAATGAATCGTTCGCTGTGTTTTGCGAGGGACTCTACGCCAGAAACGTCCCCATCGGTAACGAGGGCGAGCGGAAGGCGGCCTTCATTTCAGACGCCGATCCTCAGCCTTCTTATAACGCGGCAAGCTGCCAAGACGCCTCTCCGTGGTATGGCCCTGCCGCGTCTGATATCGGCTATGGCAAAGGCGCCAAGGTGCTTCAGATGCTGGAGATAGAACTCGGCCGGCCGATGATGCTCAAGACGATGCAAGAATGGCTACGCGAAAATCCGAAGGGCGTCCCCGGTGAGTGGCAGGGCTATGAAAAGGCCGTAGCCACCGCAACCCATAAGGACTATAAATGGTTCTTCGATCAGTGGGTCCGGCGCAAGGGCTGGGCTCAATTTGAGGTCAAGAATGTAGCCTGGGACAAAGGCATTTTGCACGGCAGCGTGTACTTTTCCAGCGATCCTTACCGAATCGATTGCGAGCTGTTAATCATCTATCCAGACGGCCACTGGGAATTTAGCAACTTCGACACCACGCAAATGAAGGCGGGGGATCATTTTGAGTTTAGGATTCCGATGGCTACAAAGCCGAAGTTGGTCTCGGTCGATCCATGGAGACGCATCTTGCGGGACTCTCGCGAAGACGAAATCCCCCCGCAACTCTCAACGGCCCTTCAGACGGTTCACCGTTACACGGATCCGAGGCACCCCGATTGGCTGGGATCGATCGGAGGGACCTCGCTCGACGCACTTCCGCAGGATCTCGACGGAACCCTTCTGGTGGGGTCGCCGGAAACATTGCCGGCAATGGGCCCCCTGTGTAAGAAGGTTGGGTTTGAGGTGAAGGGCGACAAGCTCACTTACGAGCGGACCACGATTGACCTTAAAAATGGAGGAGCGATGGCGCTCGTCGATCTTCCTGGCGGAAAACACTGTGTGATTGGCCTCGGAACTTACAAGGTCCGGCCCAAGTACGGCCGAGCCCGCCTCGTCCTCTTCGATGGCCTCGGCCGGTTTCTGCGGGGCCGAACCCTTCCCAAAACAAGCGGCTGGATGACCTTCCCCTTGGGTCCCCACATGCCCGCAATCGACCGAAAGATAAGCTAAGCGTTCCCCAGGGGTCCAGGAATTAGAGATTAGAGATTCGGGATTCGGGATTCGGGATTCGGGATTCGGGATTCGGGATTCAACTCTGATGAAGCGTGACGTATCTGGCGAGTCGACATCGCGGGATTCGTAGTCTGGCGGACGTTGTGACGGTTTTGTTCGTTGTGGCGTTACGGGTGAAGGCTGCCGGACTTTGCCTTAGCCCGTTTAGGAATCCAACGCGCCCAACAGCTTCACATCCCGCGCAGTCAACTCCGAGGACCAAAACAAATCCGGCCGGTGCGCTCGAGTCACCCGCAAAGATTGCCGCCGGCGCCAATCTGAAATCGCCCCATGGTCCCCGGACCGCAACACATCGGGCACAGCTTCACCCCTAAACTCCTCCGGCCGCGTAAATTGCGGCGCGCTCAAAAGCCCATCGGCGTGGCTGTCAACCTCCAAGCTCTCAGAGCAACCCAAAACTCCCGGTTGCAAACGAGTTACCGCATCGGCCATCACCAAGGCAGGCAACTCGCCCCCAGTCAGAACGAAATCCCCAATGCTCACCGTGTGCGTGGCATACAGCGTTCGAATCCGATCGTCGATCCCCTCGTAGTGGCCGCAAACAAAGATGATCCTCGGCCGAGAAGCCAACTCATGCGCCAACGCCTGCGTAAACGGTGTCCCCGTCGGGTCCGTCATCACCACGGCCGTGTTCTCATCGGGAAACAAAGAGTCGATCGCCGCCGCTACCGGCTCACACTTCATCAACATCCCGGGCCCACCCCCAAACGGGTTGTCATCCACCGTCCGATGCTTGTCATGGGTGAACTCCCGAGGATTCACCGCCCCAAACTGGACAGCCCCCGACTCCTTTGCCCGCGCGAGCATGCTGTGGTCCACGGCTTCCAGCACCATTTCGGGAAACAGAGTGACGAAGTCGATCCGAAGCATAGCTTCATGCTACCGAGCCGCTAGAGACGGAGCGCTTGCGGAATCTAAGATGCCTAAATAATTTTGTCCTCCTGAGCGAGTCCCCGAGTCGAAGGACCTGACTGTAAGCGAAGAAATGCGCCATCAAGCCGCTGGCTAGGGCTTTGTCGGGGTTAGCATTGCTTAGAGAATATTGGTTGTGGAGCATCGAATGTTTCACAATTAGGGATGGCATCGAGCGGGGACGATTGGCGAAACCGCATTTCCATCGATGCGAACATCTGTCACGGGAAGCCATGCATCGCCGGAACCCGTGTGCTGGTCCATATCCTCGTCTCGTGCGCGGAGAATGGCGAAACCGAGCAACGCATACTAGCCGCCCATCCAGGCATCGCGAAAGAAGATTTGGATGCCGCATTTAGGTTCGCACAAGAGGAGCCCGAAGTCATAGCGGCCGTATGGGCCCGAGACGCAGCGGCAGGCTGGTAAAATCAGTCCGTTCCAATCGACTCTGGAGAGATACCCGCGTGAATGTTCCTGCTGACCTGAAGTACACCAAAACCCACGAATGGGTTCGCCTTGAAGGCGATCTGGCCACCATCGGCATCACCGATTTCGCCCAATCGGAGCTGGGCGACATCGTCTACGTCGACCTCCCGACTCCCGGCAGAGTCCTCCACGAAGGCGAGACTCTTGGCAGCGTGGAGAGCGTCAAGACGGTCAGCGACATGTACGCACCGCTGGACGGCACCGTTGCCGAAGTCAACGAAGCCCTGGGAGCCCAAACCGAGCAAGTCAACGCGGACCCTTACGGCAAAGGCTGGATGCT
>JANYLD010000223.1 GCA_025363835.1 Armatimonadota bacterium | reverse complement strand
CTCGTTGTCCTGTCGGGGAAGGAGGCATCCGGTAAGACATTCGTCGCGCTCTCATTCGCCCAATGCATCGCATCCGGGAAGGCGTGGCTTGGGCGCAGGGTCGTCGCGGGAAGCGTCGCCTACGTTGTAGCCGAAGGCTTCGGTAGCCGGTTCATGCAACGCATCGCGGCGTGGGAAGCATTCAACAGTGAGGCCGATCCCAGCCTCTACGTGCTCGGAGAGGCTCCGCAATTGCTCACCGATGCGAGCACGGACGCGCTGATTGCCGCTGCAAAGAACCTCCCCGATCTGCGCCTGATCGTCGTGGATACCCTTGCGCGCGCGTTTGTTGGTGGAGAGGAGAACTCCGCTAAGGACGTGGGCATGTTGATCGCCAACGCCGACCGCCTACGACGTGCGACAGGCGCGACAGTCCTACTGATTCACCACGAGACCAAGGCCGGAGGGACGCCGCGAGGGTCGAGTGCCTTGACGGGCGCGGCAGACACGTTGCTGTCACTAGAGCGTCGGGGGCACCGTGATCTCGCGCTCTCCTGCGACAAGCAGAAGAATGGAGAGGAGTTCAAGCGGATCAGCCTTCGACTCGCGGACGTGGCGCTGCCCAGCGGCGAAGCCTCTCTAGTCGTCACTGACGCGCCCCAGTCTGCCGGAGCCAACGCGGGGAGTGGGCTCGCTCCGGTCGAACAGAACGCACTCGACGTGCTTACACGACAGTTTCCGAACGGCGCTACGTCCGCGACGTGGCAGCAGGCAAGCGGTGTACCTCGCGGCGGCTCGTGGAACCGGGTGCGCGATGTTCTTGTTCAACGCGGCATTGTCGAGTGCCGAGGTTCCGGGCGCGGTGCCACGTACGCAGCGACCGTTGAGGTGTCGCCACTATCGATTCCGCCCCCGCCACCGCCGGAAGTTGATCCGCTTGATCCAAGTTGATCCGTGGATCTTGAGCAATGGGCCAGAATCGATCCACACGATCCACACGCCGTAGGCGTGGATCGTGGAACGATGGTTGGAGCAGAAGGAGAATGAACATGAGTTACGCAAGCATCTGTAAGCAGATCGGCGGCTGGGAAGAAACCCCAACGGGGGTGCGCGTCGATTACGTTCGTGAGTCCGGGTGCGTAGAGGGCTACGAAGAAACCTTCTCACCGGAGAAGGCCGATCGGCTCCGAGCAATCGATGATGAACTAGCGTCCGCGAAGAATGGAGTCCGCTTGGAGCAATGGCGGCGTGAGCACGCGCCAGCGAACGCGAGTCGCGAGCACGAACGCCAGTTGAAGAAGAAGATCAAGCGACTGGCGGGCTCGCGCCGCGCTATCATCCTCGTTCCTTTTCTGACTTGGTGCGAGTCGCTGGGGTGCGAGGGCTAGGTGTAAACCGGAACGCCGATTTCGCGGTGTAAACTCGAAACCGAGTCTTGCGGTGTAAATCGAAGGCAACCGGCTACGCCGTCTTCTGAGTTGCATCCAAGCGAGCGCGGACGACGGAGCGAACGTGTTGCCTTGCGAGCGGCCCCGGCTGCCCCATCCAGCGCGGGCGGTACACCCATCCGCACTGACAGGCCACAGTTGGGCTGCCTGTCAGTCCGTCCGGAGTGATACGCATCTCGTGGCCGGACAGGGGGCGGGCGCACGGCTCCCCCCGCTCATTCTTGTACCGAAACCGAACTCTAGAGACTGCGGGAACCCACACGCGCGCGTGACGCTCGGCCTCTGACGTTTCCGCGAACTCCTCGCCACAGGTGCAACGGCTCGCGCCTAGAGGCTCGTGACGGCGACGGCGCGGGAACCGTCCCCACACGGTTGTAGGTCGCTTCCAACGCTCGCCCATCCATGTGGCAAGAACACACGATCCAGCCTTGAGGCCGCTAACGGGATCGTCAGCGGTCAGAGTAAGCTCGATCTTGCTGCCCTTCGGGAGATCGATCAACGCCGTCATGCGTTCAGTTTATCGCTTGCCGCCCGCACGCTGTCCGGGATGTTGACCGTGTGTCCCACGGCCATGCACCGGAAACGCGGTACGGGGCGCTGGCGCTGGCATCCGGAGGGGGCGTAGGGCTAGTAGTAGTTGGTCTAGACTGTGGCAGCGACCATGCACCCGCGTTCACGTTGGGCCATCGGCGTGCAATCGATATTCTCGCCGTCGTTGGGCGCGTCTACACGGAGACGCCCGGCGTGGAGCCAATAGACTGTTGCCTAGACCGAGCGCCGGAAACATTTGCGCGGAGACGGAGCATGGACAGGCCGCTATCGACGGGCGAAATTCACCGGATCGTGAACAACTACATCGGCGTGGCAGGCGGATACCTGAACGGATTCAGCTACAACAAGCTCCACGAGTTCTACCCCGTCTACTGCGACCTTGAGATCGTGCCAACGGAATACTCGGAAGGCACGTCGCGGGAGCGATTCATAGCGACTCTCCAAGCCCAGCCGCCCGACGTTCAGGCGAAGGTTCTTCGCGGCCTGCTTGTGATGATCCCTGAACCGACGGCGGAGGGGCCGAATGTGATGAGCGCCGAACAGATTCTTCGGCTTGTCACACGCTTGGAGGGATTACCCGTTGCAGCGCCGCGCCTTTTGAACGCCCGTGACGTTGTGGAACGGGCGCTGTCCGACGCGGAAGCACT
>JANYLD010000189.1 GCA_025363835.1 Armatimonadota bacterium | reverse complement strand
ATTTACGATTTACGATTTACTCCCTCATGGCAGATCTTTCCGCTTGTAGATCCAGATGGTGGGGCGGATGTATTCGAGGTCATGCAGAGTGGGACCTCCTTGGCCATAGACCTGGTCGACGTTGTAGATTCGATTTAGGGCGCTGAACATGGCCACGTTCGTCGCCACGTTTTTGGCATCATCCGGGTCCAGGTCAGTGCGGTCTTTCAAGCGTTGGCCATCCTCTATTTGATAGCTTCCGATGGTGACGAACATGGGAAGCTGGCCCGACATCAAGGAAAGAACCTTCGGGTTCTGGGTTTTAGCCAGATAGCTCTCGGCTTCCTCAGGGTGGAATTGAAGGTAGTCGCCGTCTTTGATAACGGGAGCGGTGAAAAACCAGGGCGACTCTCCCACAAAGCCGATATCCATCTTCGGTATCTGACTTGCGAGATCCTTTACGTGCTGGCCGGCTTCATCACGCGGGTCGGTTGATGCCATCCACTTTGTGAAGAGAGCGGCGCCACGGATGCCGCTTTGCTCAGACTCGATACCGACCAGACAGAGGAATGCAATGCCTACCGCCGCCAGGCGCGCATTGGAAGGCCTTGCGATGCGGCGTTGAACGGCGGAGACGGCGTAACCGAAACCTACGGCCACTGCGACATAGAGCGGGAAGTCGTAGCGGAGGAACATCACATGGAGGACGCCGATGGTGATGTAGTAGGGGATGAAGTAGGCGAGAACGACCCAGGCCCAGACGTGCTTCTTATAAGCCGCGAAGACCAGGCCGCCGAGGCCCAGGAGGACGGGGAGAGCACCGATGCCAATCATCATCTCGTAGATGTGGAAGATGAAGCCGGAGGGGCGGCCGGCAAAAACAAGTCCGTGGCCCTCGTTGGCATGTGAGGCTTGAAACTGCTGGTTATCAAGGAAGTATTGGGTATCGGTGATTGAGCCAGGAGTGGTGAGGCAGAAGGCGATGACGGCGATGACCCCAGCGATCAATGCCATCGGCAGCCATCTCTTAGGGCGGCGGATGGCGAGGACGGCCCAGACTGGAAAGATCATAAGGATGTCTGAGTACCTGGTGCTCGCGGCACATCCCGCCAAAGCCGCCGCAACGCAGACCTCTACCATCCACCTCTTTGGGTCCTTAACCTCGTCTCGGAGCATTCGGAGGCAAGCCCAGGTTGCCAGCGTGACAAAGAAGAGCGAGACGATGTCGACGGTTTGGAAGCGAGAATGCTCCACGTGGGCCGGCGAGAAGGCAATTAATGCAGCTCCGGCCAGTGCGCCGATAAGCGTGGTCCATTGGCTGAGAATGAGGAATATGAGGACGGCGGTGGCAGCTCCGGCAATCGCACTCGCATAGCGTCCGGCCAGGATGCTCTGGCTGGAATAGGTATTGGTCGCGTCCCACTGTTGAGGGGTTGCCTCAGTGTAGGGCAGGAGAGTAGTTGGCGGTCTTACTTTCCCAGTGGCAACCCCTACTGCTTCCGCTGTTCGAAGGACTGCGTAATAGAGCGTTCCGTAGTTGTAATACTGGTGCTCGTTTGGCTCTCCATAAAGGTTTGTGTGGTGGGCGAAATCGAAAATGAGGGGCTCATCGGGGTGATAGCTCTGATTGTGGAACTCGTTCTTGAGGCCCCAGCCGATGCCGGGCAAGCGAATTCCCAGAGCGACGATGAAGATAGCGAGGCAGGCAATCGCCATAAACAGGTTTCTGCTTTTGCCGCTCGCTTGTGCCACGAGGGAATTATGCCCTTGGATGCGCACTCTTATACTTTCTCGTGACCTCCGCCATGTCTAGATTGGTGTAGACCTGGGTGGTGGCTATGGAGGCGTGGCCGAGGAGTTCTTGGACGGCTCGGAGGTCGGCGCCGCCCTTGAGCAGGTGGACTGCATAACTGTGACGAAGGGTGTGGGGGCCGATTTGGGCGAGGCCGGCTTTGCGGCACATTGTTTCTAGGTTTTGATAGGCGGTTTGGCGGAGGAGGGCTTTGCCTCGGTCGGAGAGGATGAGCAGGGTGCTGGGCTTTTTGAGGAGATTGGGGCGAGCGGTGGCGGCGTAGCGCCGGAGCCACATGGCGGTCTCCGTTGGCAGGGGCACAATCCTGGTTTTGTCTCGCTTGCCAGTGACTCGGACGACGCCTTCTTCCAGGTTTGCGTTATCGATGGTTAGGGAGAGGGCCTCGGAGATTCGGAGGCCCGCTCCGTACACCATTTCGAAGAGGGCTCGATCCCTCAAGCCGGACGGGGTTTCGGTGTCGGCGCTGTTGAGGAGGTTGGTGATTTGTTCAAAGCTGAGGGCTTTGGGAAGGGATTTCGGTTTGCGGAATCCGCCGGTGCTGGGCAGTTCGCCATCCGGTCCCCTTCCCTCTTTCTTAAGGAATTTGAGGAAGGACCGAAGAGAGCTGAGGCGGCGCTGCGCCGTGGTTCTAGCTAAGGGAGAGCCGAGGGTGGCTTCGTAGCGCATGATTTGCGGCGGCTCGAGGTCTTCCCATTTTTGCAGACCGAGGGAAGCAAAGAACACCATGGCCTTTGTGAGGTCGTTACGGTACGCGCTGGCGGTGTGCTCGCTGGCTTTGCGTTCAACCAGCAAGGCGTCGAGGAAGTCCTCGATCGGCGTCATCAGGGCAGATCTTTTCGCTTCCATACATACACATAGGGATGGACGTATTCAAGGTCCTCTTCGTAGAACCTCGGCACTTCAACTCCGCCGTAAAGCTGAAATTTGACGTATTCGTGATCGAGACGAGCTTGTTTTACCTTCCACTGGTCTACACGAGCCTGGTCAACCGACGACAGGTTCTTGGCGCCCTTGAGGCGTTCCAGGTCATAGCTTTCGAGGCTGCTGTAGGTGACGTAGTCGGGCCGTTGATCGGGCCTGAAGTTGACGACTTTCGGGTCTCTGGCTGCGGCCATCTTTTGCGGTCCGAGCATTGCCCATTCTGGGCGGGACATGGCGGAGCTTTGGTAGAGGGCGGGAGTGTAGAACCACGGGTCGTTCGTGACACCAACGGTTAGGCCGGGATGCTTGACGGCTTCGGATTTGAAGAACATGCCAGCCTGGTCTCTGGGGTCTGGACCGGCCATCCAGAGGTTGTATTGGAGGCAGTCCCGGAATTGCCCTCCAACGGCGAAAATGCAGGCGATGACGACAACCCACTTTCCTTGCCGATGAGCTTGGCCGGCGACCCAGCCGATGGCGATGGCTAGGCCGACGTAGAGGGGGAATTCGTAGCGGAGGAACTTAACCTCGGAATGGCCGATAAGGAGGTAGTAAGGCAGAGCGAAGGAGAGGACGACCCACGACCAGACGTGCTTCTTGTAGGCAGCATAGGCGAGAGCAACGAGACCGGCGAGCATAGCGAGCGTTCCGAAGCCAACGCTCAATCCGAGAAGGTGCGCGATGTAGCCGGGAGGGGTGTCGACGAAGACGAGTCCATGTCCGAAGGCGCTGTGGGCTAACTCGTAGCCGAAATCTCTCTTGAACCGCTGTTGGTCGAGGAGGACGCCCGGGGTAGCAACGATAAAGGCCACGAGCGCGGCGAGGGTGCCAAGGACTGTCAGGCGGAGCCAATCGGGACGGCGAGCAATAGCGATGGCAGCGTAGAGGGCGAGGATAGCGAGGCCGCCGGTGTACTTGGTGCCCGCGGCGAGGCCGACGAAGATACCGGCAAGGAGAGCCCAGCGGATGTAGTGCGAGGGCTCCGCTCCGTCTTGATCAGGGATGAGGCGCAGGGCAAAGTAGAGGCTGAGCGCGATGAGGAGGGTCGCGGTCACGTCCACGGTCATGAAGCGGGAGTGGACAACAAAGGCGGGGGCGACTCCTATGGCAATCGCGCCAAAAATAGCCCCGAAGGTTACGGTTCGGCGACGGAGGAGCGCGAAGATGACCCAGGCTGTCCCAGCTCCGGCGAGCGCGCTGAGAACGCGGCCGGCAAGCAGACAGCAGCGTTCGTAGACGGCGATCGCATCCTCGGAGGTGGATTCGAGCGGCGGGCAATAGCCGCTGGCTACTTTGGCCAACGTGAGGTAGAGGGTTCCGTAATTGTAGAAGCCGGGTGTGAACTTGAGGTTAGCGGGATCGATCTGTTGGGAGGCGGCAAAGTTGATGGGCTCATCTGGGTGATAGCTCTCGTTGTGGAGATTGTTCGGCAGCCCCCAGTTGATACCGATCAGACGGAGGCCAAAGGCGAGAAGGAAGAGGCCCAGACCGATCCAAGGGGTGAGTTTCATTTGAGCTTGAGCACTTCCACTCTTGGATGGATGTACATGAGATCTTCAACGTCCGGGATGTCGCCGCCGAATGTTTTTTCTACCGTGTAGGCGCTTTTAATCCGGTGCATGAGAGCGTCTAGGCCGGGATAGTCGCTCTTTTGCTCATCTGGAATCTCGCTGGTGTTCTTCTCGGCAGTGACGATCGGATCGACTTCGAAAGAGGTCCACGCGACGTGGTCGGCCGGCGGCTGCATGGCAGCAAACTGGACTTGGGGATTTGTGGCAACGGACGCGAGTTCGCTGATCATGTGGTCGTTTTCGGTATAGAGGAAGTTGGCATCAGGGATGACGGGAACGGTCCAGAACCAAGGGTGGCGGAAGATGCCCACGGTCTTACATTCTCCCGAAGCGGCCAGCGACTTGATGTAGCGGGCAGCTTCGTTTTGAGGGTGATCTTCCGTCATATAGCCCGTGTATTTGATGGCGCCATAGAGGCCGCCGAATCTTAGGTCGAGGCAATGAGCGTAGGTCTGTTTTTCGATGCTGGCAAAGGCGAGCGACTCCAGGCCGAGGAGGGCTGCAACGCCTAGGCAAATGCCGGTGGCTTTAAGACGCGGGCGACGAGCAGCCGCAGCAATGGCGTAGCCGAATCCACAACAAACAATGGGAAAGAGAGGCAAGTCGTATCGGATGAACTTGACCTCAGAGCGGCCGATGATGATGTAGTAAGGGATGATGGCGACGAGAAGCAGCCAGGCCCAAGCGTGCCTTCTGTACGCGGCATAAATGAGTCCGGAGATGCCGATGACTGCCGCAAGAGGACCGATGCCGGTGATAAGGTTTCCGATCTGGTAGATAAACCCACTCGGCGTTCCGACAAATGCGAAGCCGTGTCCTTGCTCCATGTGAGCGGTTTCTAGTGATAAGCCCTTCATGAATCGGGCGTTCTCCAGAAAGGCGCCTGGGGTGGTGATAAGGAAGACCGCCGCTGTAACTAGCAATGCGTAGACGCCGAGGAGACTTGCTTTTGGCGGCTTGCGGACGGCGAGCGCGGTCCATACGGCTAGGACAGCCAAGGCGCCGGTGTACTTGGTACCTGCGCTTAGCCCGGCGAACAACGCAGATAGCAGGGCGAATTTTTGTGCTGAGAGCTGAGCGCTGGGTACTGAGCCTTTAGAATGTGGGGATAGGGAGTCTTGGGAGTCTGCTTCGTCATTCCTGCTCGGGAGTATTTTTGCTGCGTAATAGAGGGCGAGAGTGAAGAAGAAGGTGGAGGTAACGTCGACCGTTTGGAACCGGGAGTGCACTAGGAAGGCCGGGGCGATGCCCATTAAGAGGCCGCCGAAGGAAGCTCCTAGGAAGCCACAGAATCTGAGCAAATAGAGGAAGACGACGACGGCGGTGCCCGCCCCTGCAAGCGAACTGATGACGCGCCCCGCGAGATTGACGAGTCGCTCATGTTTGCCCACTTGCCTCAAGTAGCTTTCGAACTGTTTGGGCGTTTGGACCGAGGCGGGAAGGCTAGGTTCATCGGTGCCACTGTAGGTGCTGACTACATCGCCCGCGATGCGGAGCATGAGCGGATAAAGTGTGGGATAGTTATAGTTTCCTGGAGTGAACTTGAACAGACCTGGCTCTAGATTCTCTGTATAGTTGTGGACGATGAAGGTTTCGTCCGGGTGGAAACTCTGGTTGTGGATGTCGTTCGGCAGCCCCCATCCGATACCAATAAGCCGGAAAGCGACGCAGAGGATGAAAAGGATGAAAGCCGACCATGCGCTGCGCTTATCGGTTTTCATTGCGTTTGAATGAGGGTGACGGGTCACGGGTAACGGCTGGCGGATAATTCGTGATTGGTTGGATTCGTCCTAGTTTTTCGGGCGTCAGTTGTCCCGGGCGCCGATCAGACGAGGCTGTGCTCACGCTGGTCGACACGGCTGGATGTTAGCACGGTGAGGAGGGCGTCGGCGGCTAGGGGGCAGTAGGCTGATCCGCGGCCGGCTTTTAAGATTTCTCTTGCGATAAGGCTCCCCTGCAGGCGCTCGTACCAGACAAAATCGGCGACCACTTTCAGGATCCTGGATTGCATGGGAAGACTGAGGCCGGCAGGCGAAGTTGGGTCGTCTGCGCCGTCGTAGCGAGTGTGGTGAAACCGGGCGACGGGGGCGAGGCGGCTGAGTTCTGGGATCGCTTCCAACATAGTGCCGCTGACCTCGGCGTGGCGAAAGTAGGTTGCTTTGTCGGCCACGTTCCACTCGTTGGCGGGCAGGTCGTTGACGAGGCGGTAGGGGATGGCGCAAAGTCCGATGTCTCTTAGTCTTCCGGCCAGTTCCAAGTCTCGTCGTTGCTGAGGCGAAAGCTTGAGTTGTTTGGCGACCGCTTCGCTAAGGGTAATGACTCGTTTAGAGAGGCCCTTGTGCGTCGGGAATCGAAGCTCGATGGCGGTGCCGAAGGCTTTAACGGACTCGTTAGTCCTTTCATCGAGTTGCTTGGAGAGAATGATGCGGGAATAGTAAAGCAGCCAGAAGGTGGCGACCGTCATGAGGGTGAGGATGATGACGGTGAGAATGCCCATTCAGGCGACCTCCGCCTCAACGACCGTGCGAAAGGCGCGAACAACTTCCGGGTCGAACTGGGTGCCGCTGCAGCGCTGAAGTTCTGCAAGAGCGTCCTTCACTGACATCGGCTCACGGTACGACCTCTTGCCGTTGGGCTCGTCGGAGCCGATCATAGCGTCAAAGGCATCGACGACGGCGATGATCTTACTCTCTAGCGGGATTTCGGCGTTGCTGAGCCGGTCTGGATAGCCATTGCCGTCTGGCCTCTCGTGGTGATGCCTGATCCAGGGGACGATCGCGGAGAATTCTCTTACGGGGGACAAAATCTCTGCGCCCCAAACCGCATGCAGTCTTACGTGCTCCAACTCGTCTGGCGTCAGCTTAGCGGGTTTGTCCAGGATTTCCTCGTCAACTGCTATCTTTCCAATGTCGTGGAGGATGGCCGCTTCTCTGACCAGCCTCGCACGTGCAGGTTGGAGGCCCAGTCTTCGGGCCACTTCTTCTGCTGTTTCGGCGACTCGTTCCAGGTGCCCGTGCGTGTAAGGGTGCGCGCGTTGGAGCATCAGGTTGAGGGCACTTATGGTGCCGTAGTAGTTGCTGTAGAGCTTGGTTTGGTAGAGGAGCGAGGTCCTAAGAGCCCAAACGGGAATGATGCTGAGGGGGACGAGCCACTGCATTCTCTCGGCGATGAGGGAGCTGACGGCGAGGCCGAGGAGTGTGTAGAGAGCGATAGAGCGGCCTGTGAGACCCAGGGCAGACAGCTCTGCGCCGAGCCAGCTTCGTTTGTTGAGCATCGATTCCATCCAAGCAACGAGCACGATGTTCGCTGCGCCGTAGCCGATGATGAAACCCAGTGCCCACAGGAGCTGCCTACGCGTTGCGGCTTCCACGGCGTGCATGAGGAAGCTGCCGGCAAGGATGGAAATGGCAGAAATGCAGAGGTTTGCGGCCGTCCTCCTGGGACCTTCTGGTTCCCGCAGATTGAAAAGGACGAGGGCTGCTCCCACGATGAGACCGAAGAAGTCTCCGCCTAGAGCAGCTGTGGGGCCACAGAAAACGGCAAGTGCAGCGACATAGGGGAGGGCAAAGACGACTCGGATGCCTCCCCGGGTCAGATCCACTGGCATCAACTGGGCGAGCCCTATCATACAGAGCAGCAAGATGAGCAGGCTGACGTGCGGAACGTGGTTTTCAAAGCGGGTGAGGCAGAGCGCTGCTGATACAGCGCCCGCGGGGGCCAATGCCGCGAGCGGCACGGGTTGGCGGCCCTTCTTCCGGGCCCTTCCGTGAGCCTTCATATTTGAGTCCAGCGCACCGCATCCTTACGGTGCTTGTTTCATTATAGAAACTTTCCGGCTCGATGGGGGGGTTGCTGTCGCTTATTGCGCTCACTTGGGTTGAACGGTCGAAAGAGTGCGCAGATTCAGGCTCGTCGAGCCTTTGAGCTTGGTCTCGAAGTAGATTGTGTTAGGGTCGGACGTGACGTAGACCTGGAAGCCGCCTTGGCTAGTGGCGTGTGCATTGATCGTGTCGTAGGTTTTCGGGTCTAGGTTGAACTCGATGGTGGCCTTGAGAGTCATGGGCATCTTCGCCAGCTTGAGATCCCCTTTCTGCATGTATTGGTTGGCAAAAGAGGCGACGTCGGTGTTGAGGTTGAGGTCCGCCGTGACACGCTCGTAGGTTCTGCCATTCTCTTGGATCGGACCTCGGTAGGTATAGGTGTAGTCAAGCCGCTGAACTGCAGACTGCTTCGTATTGTCTTGGAGTTGTTGGGGGGTGTACCCGACGGTTCGCTTCCAGGTGTCGCCAGGTTTAACGTCATTGAAGGGGAGCTCGGGAGCGAAGTCAAGAGAGCTTTCGAGAGGGCCGTTGAAGAGGGCGAGACGGTAGAGTTCGTGGACAAACTCGGCGACCTGATCGAGGCTTGGGTTATCTTGTTTGGGTTCTATTTCTCTTATCTCCGGCTTGGGCTCTGCAATGAAGAAGGTTTGGGCCAATACCTGCCAGTACGGGGACTCACTGCCTTCCCCTCGGCGGAGGAGCGAGTCGACAATGAGGGTCTTGTGGGATGAAGGGGGGGAATTTGGCCTCAAATCGGTGTTTATCCGCTGGAGTTTCACTTGCCTTCCATTGAGGAACGGCGTGTGCAAGTCTTCGCTCGATTTCGTTTTGCCCGCCGAAGATTTGATGTCAATCTTCTCTAGGATTTCGTTGATAGGGGAAACGGTGAGGAGGAAGTCGAAATTTGTTTTCGTCACCTTGCTTTCCGGTTGGCGTTGGTAGGTTTCGCCTTGAGTTTCTGTGACGGTGGGGCGTTGGTAGTGGATGACGGCGATGCCGTCGGTTTTCATCTCCTTCACCTGGGCGGTGAAGGTGTACGTCATGTCGTAGTCTTGGGGGAGAAACGTCTCTAGTTGCCTGGCTCTGTTTTCCAGGGTGATGTGTGACTTGACGTCGTAGGTGTACTTTTCATTGTCGGCGAAGACACGATTGAGGGTAACGGCTTTGCCGCCTTGTTGGAGGGCGATGAGGGTCAGGAGGGCGGGGAGGAGCATTTCGTGGTGGCGGGCGGCTCTACGTGATTATTACGCCGTCCCAGCATCCTCTCTTCATTTTTGTCATCCCGAGCGAGTCCGCGAGTCGAGGAATCTGACTGGAAGCGACCGAGTGCTCGTAGCATCATTCCGAAATTAGGGTCAGATCCCTCGACTCGCGGACTCGTTCGGGATGACAAATTCATGGAGGCAAAGCTGATGGAAGGTGTCGGCTTCCGAAACCCCCATCCCCTGCCCTTCCCCCTCTCCTGGCACAGACATCCAGGACAAGGGGAAGGAAGCCGGAGGCTTATTTCAATATGGACTTGGCGATAACCAGTCGTTGGATTTCGCTGGCGCCTTCTCCGATTTCGCAGAGTTTGGCGTCTCGCCAGAGTTTTTCGACGAGGAATTCCTTCCACATGCCTCGGCCGCCGTGGATTTGTAGGGCTCGGTCGGTGACTCGGTTGGCCGTTTCGCTTGCGAAGAGTTTGGCGTAGGAGGCTTCCTTGGCGATTGGAAGGCCGAGGTCTTCTAGGTGGGCTCCATTTTTGACGAGCAGACGGGAGGCTTCCAGTTCCATGGCGGAGTCCGCGATCATGTTTTGAACGCTTTGCATGTCGCAAAGGCGGCGGCCAAACTGTTCGCGATGCTTGGAGTACTCGACGGCAAGTTCGAACGCTTTCTCGGCGATGCCAAGGGCCATGGCGCCTATCCCGAGGCGCCCTCGGAAGAGGAAACTGATGGCTTCTTCAAACGTGCAGGGGGTATGCCAGCCGTCGGCATCTTTGAGATCGAAGGCGACGGTGTTGCTGGCGCTCACTCCGACCGTGTGGAGGCGCTCCTTAAAGTGGTATCCGGGGTTGGATTTTTCGACGAGAAAGGCGGTGAGGTTTTTTTCGTCCACGCGGGCGATCACGATAATGAGGTCCGCATTGCCGCCGTTGGTGATGAACATCTTGGAGCCGTTCAGCTTGTACCAGCCGGGCTTGTCCGGGTTGGGGGTGGCGAAGGTGCGGACGTGGCGGGCGTCGGAGCCGGCGTCCGGCTCGGTTAGGGCCCACGCGAGCGTCCATTCTCCGCTGGCAATTTTGGGGAGATAGGCTTTGCGCTGTTCGTCGTTGCCGTACTTCTCCAGGTGGGCAAAGCTGAGAGCGTTCCAAGCCGCCAGGTTCATGGCGAGGGCAGGGTCGGCCTTGGCCATGAGACGAATAGCCTCGCAGTAGGTCTGGCAGGAGTAGCCTAGCCCTCCGTTGTCGCGCGAGATGAGGATCTTGAGCAGACCGATTTTGCCAAGCTTGGGCCAGATCTCTTGGGGGAACTCGCATGCTTCCTCCCACTCTCGCGTCTTGGGCAGGACTTCCTTTTCGGTGAACTCTCGCACTCTTTCCAAGAATGCGGCCTCTTCGGCATGTAAATCAGTCATTGCGCTGGTCGTCTTTTCCGCGCTGAGAACGCTTGCCACGAGGGACATTCTACTATCTGAATGCGCTTCGTAGGCCTGGTAATTGGGCGATTTGGGGCTTGCGGTCGTGATCCGTGGAGTTCGGGTGTGATCGGTTGTCGCTGATCGGTTATCGATTTTGGGTCGATTTGATCGCTTTCGATTACCGATCACAACTTAGGAAGAGTGAAGTAGAAGGTGGCTCCTTTGCCATGGCTTTCCGCCCAGATCTTGCCCCCGTGGCGCTCGATGATTCGCTTGACGTTGGCAAGACCGATGCCGGTGCCGGGGAAATCAGTGTCGCCATGGAGGCGTTCAAAGGGAAGGAAGAGCTTGGGTTCGTATTTCTGATCGAAGCCTATGCCTTGATCCTCGACATAGAAGGCTTCTCCGCAAGGTGTTGTCCTTTGACCGACCTTGACTTTCCCCCCTTGAGGTGAGAATTTGCAGGCGTTGTCAATGAGGTTTTCTAGCGCCAAGCGGAGTAACTTGGGGTCTCCGTGGGCTTGAAGGCCCTCTTGGATGTCGAAGCTGATGTTCGATGGCCTCTCAAATTCAACGGCCACGCTTTGCGCAAGGTCGCTGAAATCAAATGAGGAAACCTGCATTTCTTGTCGACCTATACGGGAGAGCCGGAGGAGGTCGTCGATCAGGATGGCCATTTTGTTGGCATTTTCGGCTTGGCGCTTGAGGAGATTTCGCTCTTCTGGATTGAATTTCTCCTCGCTTTCATCGAGGAGAATCCTGCTGGTGGCCACGATAGCCCGGAGAGGCGCCCGCAGGTCGTGCGAGACGGAGTACGTGAAACCTTCCATCTCCTTGTTGGCCGCTTCGAGTTCGCTGGTGCGCTCTTTCACGCGTTTCTCTAGCTCTTGCTCCATTTGGCGACGGTCGGTAATGTCTCGAAGGACCTTAACGAAGCCCTTAGTGGTCTTGTCCTCGTTGCACAGAGCGGTCATGATCCCGCTTCCCCAGAGCAGGGAGCCGTCTTTACGAACGTGCCAGCGCTCATCAGCCGAACGCCCCTCCCTCTCGGCCGTGGTCGCCTCATCTTCCGGAGCTCCAGCTTTTACATCTTCGATGGTGAAGATGATGCTGCCGTTCTTGCCAACTGCTTCTCCCCTGCGCCAACGGAAAATGTTCTCAGCGCCAATATTCCATTCCGTAATGTTGAGGTTTGGATCCATTAGGATGATGGCGAACTCCTCCGCGCCATCTATGATCGCTCGCAGGCGTTCTTCGCTTCGCCTGAGGGCCTCCTCCGCCTGGATTCGGTCGTGAATGTCAGTGGCCGTGCCCAGCCAACGTAGAATCTCGCCTTGCTCTTTTCGGACTGGCACGGCTTGGACGAGGAGCCAGCGCATTTCGCCGTCATATCGCTTAACTCTTGCCTCGCAGCGGAGCTCGTCGCCTGTTTGGATCGAATGGACGACGTGTTCGATCAGGGTCTGGAGATCGTTGGGGTGGATGACGATGCTCCAGTCCCAACCGATAGCCGCGCCCGGCGGGAGACCGGTGTAGTCGTAGAAGCGCTGGTTGAACCAGAGGACAGAGGCATCGGGGCCGGCCGTCCATGCGATATGGGCCATGGAGTCAGCAAACTCATGGACTGCTTGATTGTCCGATGTCACGATGTTTGTTGGACGCCGATTTCTGCGGCTCGGTCGTCTCCCGCGCTGGTTTGTTGTTGCTCGGTTCTGTCCACAGGCGTCGCGGAACGTGATTGTAACCGACGGTGGGTACGGCTTATATCCAGAAAGTTAAGGCCCCCACACTCTGTGAGCGTGGAGGCCTTTTGGAAGGCGCGGAAGAAATCTCCGCACTCCCCAAGCTATTACTTGTCTCGAAGCGGGAAGCCAAGGGACTTGAGGAAGACTCGAGCTTCTTCGTCGTTCTTGGCCGTGGTGCAGATGATGATGTCCATGCCTCGAATCCGGTCGAAGGTGTCGTAGGGGATCTCGGGGAAGACGAGTTGCTCTTTGAGGCCGAGAGCGTAGTTGCCGCGGCCGTCGAAGGACTTGGGCGAGAGGCCCTGGAAGTCTCGGATACGAGGGAGGACGACGTTGGCGAGACGGTCGAAGAAGTGGTACATGCGATCTCCGCGGAGGGTGACCTTGCAACCGACCTTCATGCCTTCCCGGACTTTGAAGTTGGAAATAGCTGTCTTGGCGACGGTGACGACCGGCTTCTGGCCGGAGATCAGGGTCATATCTCGGACGGAGTTCTCAAGGTTCTTGGGATCCTTCTCACCAGTGCCGGTGCCCATGTTGATCACGATCTTGTCGAGCTTGGGGATCTGCATGGTTGACTTGTAGCCAAACTGCTCCTGCATCTTGGGACCGACTTCGGTCTTGATCCGATCGCGCATGCGCGATCGAGGAATGGCGGTTATTGCGCCAGTCTCGTTTCCTTTTTCTTCTTTCTCTTTGCGTGCCATGTTTTCCTTATTGCCTGATTGCTGACCAGGCCTCAATTCAAGCGTTGAGCCTCGAGCGTTTAACCTTAAGCGGCCTTTACTCTCAACCACGCTTTTGCAGTGCTCAGCGTCAAGTGTTTGGAGTTAAGAATTGAGATCAGTCTCAAGGCTTAAGGCTCAACGCTTAACGCTCTACTTCTTTTCCTCTTTGTCCATCACCTGGACGTCGGGAATGATTTCTCCGCTCTTCTTGGCGTAGCGGACGGTTTTGCCGTCTTCCTTCCTGCGTCCGACTCTCGTGGGCTCGCCCGTTTTTGGGTCGAGGATCATGAGGTTGCTCATTTGGATCGGAACCGGGATGCGGAGACGGGCAGATTTTTGGCCCTGGAACTTCGCCTTCCGGTGCTTGATCGCGGCGTTGAGGAAGACTGGTGCGTCCGGATTCTCCTCGTTTGGCCGATAGACGAGCGCCTTGCCCTCTCTGGGTGAGATGGCGAGAACGGTGCCGGACTCGCCTTTATCTTTGCCAGAGATGATCATAACCTGATCGCCCTTGCGGATCTTGTACTTGATGGGCTTAGCCCTTCTCTTTATTTCAGCTTTCGTCATGGTTTAAAGCACCTCCGGGGCGAGCGAGACGATCTTCATGAAGTTCTTGTCTCGCAGTTCGCGGGCGACCGGTCCAAAGATGCGGGTACCGCGCGGCTCCATATTCTGCGGGTTGATCAGCACGCAGGCGTTGTCGTCGAATCTCAGGGTCGATCCGTCCAGGCGTCGCACTTGGTGTCTAGTGCGGACGATGACGGCTTTGATGACGTCACCTTTCTTGACCGGCATGTTGGGCGTGGCCACTTTGACGGAGCAGACGATAACGTCGCCGATCCCGCCGTAGCGCGGCTGCGAGCCCTTCATGACGCGAATGCACATAACCTCTCTCGCGCCAGAGTTGTCGGCCACTTTTAGTCTTGTAAATTGCTGAATCATCTTTTTGTGAGGCTTTGGGCTCTAGGCTTCGGGCTTTGGGCTTTAATTGCCCTGCCTTCGCCTTCCCTCGCCTTCTCCTTGCTTCAAATCGTCAACGGTTTGCTGTTTGCCCAAAGCCTAAAGCCAAGAGCCCAGAGCCTCCGTTCCTTACTTAACCTTCTCCAGAATCCGCGTCACTCGAAACCGTTTTTCGCGGCTCAGTGGTCGGGTTTCCATTAGTTCGACCACGTCTCCGACGTCGCACATGTTGGTCTCGTCGTGGGCCTTAAACTTCTCGGTGCGAAGAACGATCTTGCCGTACAGCGCGTGCTGGACGCGGCGCTCGATCTTCACGGTAACCGTTTTCATCATCTTGTTGGAGACGACGATTCCCTGGCGCGTCTTCCGGGTGCCCTCGCGGGAACCTTCGGTCTTGACGCCCTTTGCAACCTTTGGCTTAGCCGCGGCTCTCTTCTTCGACGGGGCCGTTGCAGCCTTTGCCGGTTTCTCCGCCTTCGGAGCCGCCTCAGTCGCCTCGACCGTCTCGGTGGCCTCTTCGCTCGCTACCTCGGTCTTCGCTACCTTTTCCTTTGCCGGCTTTTCTGCCTTTTCTGCCTTTTCTGCCTTCTCTGTACTCACTTGGTCTCTCGCTTCTTGGTGTTTAAAACGGTCATGATTCGCGCGATGTTATGTCGGCGGATCTTGAGGGCGGCGGTGTCCTGGACTTTGCGGAACACGAGGTCCCTTCGGGTCTGGAAGAGGCCGGCGCGCTCGGCTAGGAGCATCGCTTCGAGGTCTTCCACGGACTTGCCGTGTAATTCTGCAGGCTTATTGTTCTTCATGGTTAGGCCTCTGCTTGCTCCGTATGCACGGCATGATGGGCAAGGCCCTCGAAGTCGCGCTTAGTCATGAACTTGCAGCGGATTGGCATCTTCATGGCAGCCAGTCTCATGGCTTCCTTGGCCACGTCTTCCGGCACGCCGTTCATTTCGAACATGACGCGGCCCGGCTTGACGACGGCAACCCAGCCTTCGACGGCAGCCTTACCCTTACCCATACGGGTTTCAAGTGGCTTCTTGGTGTAGCTCTTGTCTGGGAAGATTCGGATCCAAACTTTTCCGCCACGCTTGATGTGACGGGTCATTGCAATTCGGGCGGCTTCGATCTGCCGGCTCGTGATCCAGGATGGCTCGGTGGCCACAAGGCCAAACTCGCCGAACGAAATCACGTTGCCCTGAGTCGAGGGACCCTTCATGCGGCCGCGCATCATTTTGCGGCGGCCTTCTTTGACACGCTTAGGCATTAACATCTGGGGCCACCTCCTTGGGTGCGGGCTCAACGGGTGATGCCACAGGGGCAGCTGCAGGTGCGGCTGCTGGGGCGGCGGGCGCTTCAGGAGTCGTCGCGAACGCCTTCGGAGTTTCCTCCGCGGCGCCTTCGGCTCGGTCTCTTCGCCGAGGAGCGATATCGTCTCTCATACGGCGCTCAGGAAGCACTTCACCCTTGTAAATCCAGACCTTGCAACCGACCGATCCGTAGACGGTGTGGGCGGTGGCAAAGCCGTAGTCGATATCGGCGCGGATGGTGTGCAGCGGGATCTTGCCGACCTTGTCGCCTTCCGTTCGGGCGATTTCAGATCCGCCCAATCGTCCGGATACCTGAACCTTGATTCCGCGGCCGTTCATGCGCATGGCCCTTGTCATGGCTTGTCGCATGGCGCGGCGATGGGAAATTCGTTTCTCGAGCTGCATGCAGATGTTTTCTGCGACCAGCTGAGCGTCAAGCTCTGGTTGGCGGACCTCGGTGACGTTTACTTGAACGACCGATGTCGGATCGAGCTTGCGGACCATACCGTTGAGGGTGTTGGTCAGTTCGTCGATTCCCTTGCCGCCTCGGCCGATGATGGCGCCGGGACGGGCCGTGAAGATGGTGACCTTCACTCGGTTCGCGGCTCGCTCGAGTTCGACTCGGGACACGTTGCCCTTGCCGGTTCGAGATTTGATGTACTCACGGATGTGATAGTCCTGCAGGAGCGCCGCGCCGTAGCCTTTCTTGCCGTAATACCAATGGCTGTCGTGACCCCGGATGACGCCTACTCTGAAGCCAACTGGATGTATTTTCTGGCCCATAGTTTATTCGCCTCCCTTTTCTTCTGTCGTCTTGCCCGATTCGCCTTCGGCTTGCGGGGTCTCGTTTGTCGGTTCTGATGTCGTCCCTGCCTCTTCCGGAGCTTCCGAAGCGGTTACCGGAGTTGCCTCTTCTGGCTCAGCCGATGCGGCTTCTCGCTCTGCTTGAGCTTTCTTGGCAGCTGGAGCGCCTTTCTTCTTCACGCTAGCAAACGTCGGTCTCGCCTTTGGCTTGGTGCCGTGCGGCCGGACGGCGGCTTCCACGTCCTGCTGGTCGACGACCACGGTGATGTGGGCCGTCTTCTTGAGAATCCGGTAGGCGCGGCCCATGGCTCGCTGTTGGATTCTCTTTTGCCGGGGACCTTCGTCGATCAGAATGCGGGTGATCTTAAGCTCTTCCACGGGGAGGCCGTGATTGTTAACGGCGTTGTGGATGGCGCTGATCAGCGTCTTGCGGAGGTGAAAAGCGGCTTTGCTTGGGTGGAACCTAAGCTGGTGCGCCGTGTACACGGCGCTCTTTCCGCGAACCTCGTCCGCAACGATGCGCACCTTTCGGGGCTGCACCTTTACATATTTTGTGACTGCTTTGACTTCCATCTTCTTTCAGCCTATCCCGGCACACACGCGGCCCCTTCACCAACCTGGGGGAGCCTGCTATTGTACCTGTCGAAGGATGAGGGATGAAGGATGAAGGATGAGTTCAATTCATCCTTCATCCTTCATCCTTCCGCCTTCTATCGGACCTTGGCCCCCCTCTCTGCAAGACCACCTGCGTGGCCTCGGAATGTACGAGTCGGGGCGAACTCCCCTAGCTTGTGCCCGATCATGTTCTCCGTTACGAAGACGGGGACGTGCTTGCGGCCGTCGTGCACAGCGAGCGTGTGGCCCACCATGTCTGGTGTAATTGTCGATCGGCGGGACCAGGTCTTGATCAGCCGCTTTTCGCCCGAATTGTTCATCGCAAGCACCTTATCCATGAGGTGCTCGTCTACAAAGAACCCTTTCTTTAAACTTCTAGCCATCTTTTTTATTGCTTGATTGCTTGATTGCCGATTGCTCGATTTTCTAGATTTTGCAATCTAGCAATCGGCATTCGAACATTCGAGCAATCCTTTCTCCTGTGTTTAACCTTCGCCCTTTCGGGCGGGCAGTGCACTCACTCGGAGAGCCTTGAGCTTTAAGCGTTGAGCCTTGAGATTTGAACTTCCGCTCGCATCTTAAGGCTTAACGCTCAACGCTTAAAGCTTTCCCTACTTGCCTCCCCGACGACGCACGATGTATTTGTTCGTGCGCTTATTGCTTCTTGTCTTCTCGCCGAGAGCCTTGTTGCCCCATCTGTCGACAGGACCCTTCTTTCGGCCTATCGGCGATTTGGCTTCACCACCACCGTGTGGGTGATCGCGAGGGCTCTTGACGACACCGCGGACGTGCGGCTTCTTACCGAGTCCACGATTCTTTCCGGCCTTACCAATCGATTCGTTCTCGTGCTCCGCGTTTCCAACCTCACCGATCGTTGCGCGACAGGTGTTGTGGACCATTCTCATTTCACCGCTCGGCAGGCGGAGGGTGACGTAGTTCCCTTCCTTGGCCATGACCTGAGCTGCGACGCCGGCGGAGCGGACCATTTGGCCGCCCTTGTTCGGCTGAAGCTCGATGTTGTGCACGAGCGTTCCGAGCGGGATGTTCTTGAGAGGAAGACAGTTGCCGGGCAGGATGTCCGACTCCGGTCCGCTTTGAACCCGGTTGCCAACTTCAATGCCTTTAGGGGCGAGAATGTATCGCTTCTCGCCATCACCGAAGTGCAGAAGGGCGATACGGCAGGTGCGGTTCGGATCGTATTCGATCGTCGCGACCTTGGCCACGATCCCGTCCTTGTCTCGGCGGAAGTCGATGACGCGATAGCGCTGCTTGTTGCCGCCCGCTCTGTTGAACGAGGTGATGCGGCCGTAGCTGTTTCGGCCACCCGTGTGGGGGTTGGCTTTCGTCAGCTTGCGCTCAGGCTTGCCGCGCGTTATTTCCGAGTAGGTCGACGCGATTTGAAAACGTCGGCCTGGCGATGTCGGTTTAAGTGGCTTGACTGGCATCTTAGACTCCGTAATCCTCGAGGATCTGGCCCTTGGCAAGCGTCACGATCGCCTTCTTGCGATCGGGCGTATAGCCTCCAGTGGCCCTGGCTCTCCTCTTCTTCTTGCCGGGCAGCTTGATCGTGTGGACATCCTTGACGGAGATCTTTTCGCTGACCTTCTTACCGGCGTTATAAATCGCTTCCACCGCGGTTTTGATCTCGATCTTGTTCGAGTCTCGAGCTACGATGAACGTGTATTTGCGGACGAGATCCGCTTCGTCCCGGATGTTGGGATCGCCGTATGAGTTGGCGACCGCTCTTTCCGTGATGTGCGGCTTGATAACTATCAGATGCGGGTCTTTCACTTAGCCCAGACCTCCTCGATCTTTTTAAGCGCGTCTTGCGCGATCAGCACCTTGTGGGCGACCATGATGTCGCGGGTGGAGAAGGCGGCTGACTTAGCTTCGTCCCCCGCTTTGCCTGGCGCGGTTCGGACCGTGACGTTGGCCAGGTTGCGGAAGCTGCGGTACGTGACTTGGTCGTACTCGGGGAGAACGACGAGAACTCTTCGATATCCTTCAAGGCCGAGCGCGGTCAGCATGGCCAGCGCCTCGCTGGTCTTTGGCTCGGCGAAAACGATCTTATCGGCAACGATGACGTCCCCACCCTCCATCCGGTCCGCGAATGCGGCGAGGATGGCGGCGCGGCGCTCTTTGCGGTTGACCTTCTTCTCGTAATCTCTCGGCTCAACCGCGAGGGCCATTCCACCGTGAGCGTACTGAGGAGATCGGATGGAACCCTGTCGGGCTCGGCCGGTCTTCTTCTGCTTGTACGGTTTGCGTCCTCCGCCTCGAGTTTCGCTTCGGGTTTTAGCCTTCTGCGTTCCCTGTCGCGAGTTGGCTTCTTCGGCCACGACCGTGCGGTGGAGGGTTACCGGTGAGACGGTTGCGTTGGAAAGGTTCTCGTTGATCTCGTGAGATCCGACCTTTTTTCCGTCTTTACTTTTTACTTCTATGCTCGCCATGTTGGTTACCTCGCCGCCTTATTGATGGTCACGAGGCAGCCGTTGGCGCCGGGCACGGAGCCGTCGACGAGGATGAGGTTGCGCTCGGCATCCACTCCTACGACCTTCAGGCCTTTCTGCGTGACCGTCATATCGCCCATGTGACCGGGCTTGCGGATTCCTTTGAAAACTCTCTGCGGACCAGTCGCGCCGCTGGAGAGCGGACGCCGGTGGGTCATATAGCCGTGGGTCATGTGCTGGCCCTTAAAGTGGTGGCGCTTGACGCCGCCTGCAAAACCTCG
>JANYLD010000181.1 GCA_025363835.1 Armatimonadota bacterium | reverse complement strand
AGCCCAGATGGAGTGTTTTTTGGGCGCACAACCCACTCTTTCGCGATCCCATTTCGCCCCCTCCGGGAAAAATCATCACTGGACCTCGCTTTTTAATTGCACTGTCGAGCCATTGCAACAGTCTCCAAGCACGCGCACTCCCATAGAGGTTCGAACTGCAGCATAATCAGGCCACGATGCCCGGCGTTCTGACCCTAGCCGTAATGGTGCGAGACGACGCTCGCCGGCTAGATCGGTGCCTGATCTCATTGAAGGATCACGTGAACGATATTGTGGTCCTCGACACAGGCTCGCTAGACGACAGTGTCGCGGTCGCGGAATCGCATCGTGCCAGAGTCCAGAAGATCGAGTGGCCGAACGACTTCGGAAGGGCCCTTAACGTCCTCCTGGGAATGGTTCAAACGACTTGGACCCTCCGCATGGATTCTGACGAGTGGATGGATCCCAAGGAGGCGGGAGCGCTCCGCAACATGGTCAAAGAAGAGTCGACGTGCGCTTTCCGCCTTATCCGTCGCGATCTGACCGAGACGGGCAGCTACGCTGAGATCCATATCACACGGCTGTGGCGGACCCATGAAAAGATTCGCTATGAAGGCGCCGTCCATGAGGTCATTCCTGCGCCTATCTTTGACGAAGCGTGGCCTGGCAGACACGTCATCAATACCGATGTCTTCATCTGGCACGACGGATACACCACCGACTTGGCGGGCAAGGTGGCCCGAAACGTTGAACTCCTCCGACGAGAAGTTAAAGAAAACCCGGATCGCATCGAATCCCAGGCCATGCTCGCGACGACATTGGCGAGCGCCAATGACCCCGAAGGCATGCAAGCTCTTGAAGTCCTGACAGACAAGCTGATCGATCTCGACTTCGACATGCCCCCGCCTCAAATTGCGCTTGCCTTAGCGATGTATATGACCGGCCTTCCTGCCGATCGAGTGAAGACGGACAAAACGGCGCGGGTCATCGACAAGGCGTGCCGGTGGTATCCCAAAAACCCGGCGATTTTGTATTACGCGGGCCTTCTCGAGAAGGAACGAGGGGACCTTGAAGCGGCTTTCAAGCACTTGCTCAAGCTCGAGGCCAGAGTAGAACTCGGCGATTACGATCGAAGTGTGCCGATCCCGCGCGAGTTTCTCGGCGAGAAGCTCTACGGCGCGCTGGGATTTGTCGCCCAGCAACTCGGCCGGCACGACGTCGCCCAGCGCTGCCATCGTCGAATGCTCATGGCGCGAACGCAGCGTCCGTAGACATCGGAACCGGAGTGGGGAAGAGCTCTTCAGAAAGCAGCGCATGCTTGATGAGAAGGTCGCGGTAAGTCTTCAAACCAAGGAGATGTCGCTCCGTCAAGCGATAGTCCATCACGTTCCGCAGGTAGTGAGCGCACGCTTCATACGGAAGGCCGGTCTCTGCATGAGCTTCCGCGGCCAACATCTCTGTCTGCCCTTCGCCCCATCGAGCGGCCTGGTTCAAGAGGGTAACGAGTTCGGGAGACAGATTTTCGTCCCCTATCCAGATTGCCCATACGAAGGGAAGGCCCGTAAGCTCGGTCCACGCTAGGCCGAGGTCCATCACGTTCAGTCCCTCACCGGCAGCGGCCATTCCTTTATCCCCGATCAGAATCGCCGCATCGTGGGACTGCAACATTGCCCCCAGGTCGGGCAAAGCCGCGTCGCACTGCGGGCTAATAGCAAAGTTCTCAGCCAACAAAGCTCGGGCCAAGGCATTGCTGGTCAGCGAACTGGCGTCCAGCGCCAACCTGTTGATCTGTCCGAATGGAACCTTGCTAAACAGGCGGACGCTTTCAACCGCTGTATTTGAGGCGATCGAAACACCGGCCGCATAAGTCCTTCCAGGGGTCTTCAAAGCGTCAAAAGCCGAGGCGAGGACGGCCTGGGCAACGCCACCGTCAAGCAACTTGGGAAGCTTCGAAGGCACATCGTAAATGACTTCAACTTCGCCGGTGTTTGCAAAGAGACGCGCGAGGGGGCGGGCGTTAAGATAGGGAACGCAGCCGACCGTGTGCTTAGCCACCGCTCAAGTTTGCGTCATCGCGCAGCGCCAGTCGCCGCGCTTTCCCCATAAACCGCATGCGAAAGAGATCGGAAAGCACCTTGGGTGCATCGCGCCAGAGGACCACTTTCGAACCTTCCTGGTCGGACCACCGGATCGCCACTTCCTCGATCTTCAGGCCAAGATCGCGGGCGATCATAAGGACTTCCATGTCGAATGAGAAGCCCTTAAACTTGCAGCGGCTAAAGATCTGGCGTGAGGCGTTCTGGGTGAACAGCTTGAAGCCGCACTGCGTGTCCTTGATGCCTCGTACGCCGACCAACTGCACGAGGGTATTGGACATTCGCCCAAAAGCCTCGCGATGAAAGGGCTGACGGACTTCCAATTCACTCTCTTTGAGCGGCCGGCTGCCTATGACAACGTCGGCCCCCTTTTCCAAGTGATCCAATACTTTGGCCGCCTCCTCGGGCGGAGTTGCCATATCGGCGTCCATAAACAGGACGCGCTCCCCGGTCGCCGCCAGCATTCCCACGCGCACGGCGTTACCCTTGCCTTGATTGGGTTTGTATGAAATCAAACGCACGTTGGGATGGGTTGACGCAAAGGCTTCAACCATGGAGTCGGTCTGGTCCGAACTGCCGTCGCTCACGACAATCATGTCCCAAGAGTAAGGCTGCGCGTCCAGGTACTCGACCGTCTTTTCCAACGTACGCCCGATGCGGGCTTCTTCGTTATAAGCGGGGACCACAACGGACAGAAAGGGGCCGGCCAAAACTGAGGCGAGTCTACCGCTGCTTGCCGCCGCTTCCGTTGGACTGGCTGGAGGGTGGAGGGCCATTCTGCTGAGTTCTGACAACCGTTATGCTATTCCCAGTTCCCACTACAACGTCAGCCGCGCCGGGAGGCGGCAGCTTCGCGGGAACCTGGCGCATGGCCAAAGATTGTGTCGGCCTAGGCGTAATAACAAGCAAATTTGTCAACTGCCGGTGAGGTGACAACAACATTTGGCCATTGTAATAAAGACAGGTGGAGCTTCCGCCATCGAGGCTGATCCCGTTTTTGATTCCACACTGCACCATGGCGTGCCCGAACTCGCTTAAAGTGACGGGCCTGGAGGTGGCTATGAAAACGAGCTTGCCGGCTTTTGTCAAACCGATACCGGTTCTGGAAGCATTGCCCCAGATGGCCCGGTCGTGAAAACGTTGAGATTTCGGATCAGGACAAACTCGGCCGTTGCTGACCACTCGCACCGCGCCTCGAAGACCGTACTGGTAGCTATCCCAATTGACGGCCGTCTTGAAGTGCTCGTCGAATATGGTGACGCCTCCAACGTAGTCAACGCCCATACAGCTTCCTCGGTCGCCTTGGGCCTTCAAGTCTCCGTCAACAAGGACATCGGCCACCGGAGAGCAGGAACCGCCAGGGCTAAAAAACGTGCCTGTGATCGCAGCAAGAGGCTGATCCTTGCCAATCATGCTCCAAGCTGAGTGGCTACCTTCGGTGACCACCGTCTTTACGGCGAGGTTTCCCGCACTAAGATCGACCACGATTTCGTGGTAGCGGGCGTGGCCGCGGACAAAGGAGATGTGGGCGACGGGAGATGCCAAGACGCCGGTCGCGAGGGAAGCGAACCCGAGGACAGTGAGCAGCTTCATTTGTATGGCCTACTACGTTTCTAGTTAGATGTTTCGTGACTCGCTTTACGAAGATTGCGCGCCTTTTCCCAGAAGGAGCCCAAATCGTGTAGAGCTTATGCCTGAGTAACCATTGTCATTCAGGTTTGGCTATTATTAGCTTAGATAAAGTGCGAAGCTCACCGCAAGGCTGAAACCTGTCATTTCTTGTTCGCACTCTGCAACATCCTTGCGCAATGCTCTGCGATGTCGCGGCGGCCGATTTGGTTTGCGGTGAAGCCGAGTGCGTTCCAGAGATGAGGGCCTAGAATGTTTGGGTCGAAAGGCATGCTTCGTTCAAAGATGCCAGTCTCGGATAGTTTCTGGATGGCGAGGAAGGCCTCCAGAGCTTTGTCGAGGCTGCCTCGTCGGGTTTCTGCGATCCCGATCGCCCAGAGCACTCCCGGGTAGCTGTCGAACCATTGCCGGCTCCGCTCTATTACGGCGCTAATTCTTTTTTCCCGAATCCGTTCCTCAGGCGTCGCCTGGAGAAGTGCGGCAAAGGCACCAGCGTACATTCGCGTCGAGGGGGCCCTTTCCAGCAGGGCCTCGTCTGCTACTCTTTCCAGTTCCAAGAGGAAGTTAGGATGGCCTAAGTCTCGATACATTACAGCCCGCATGGCGCGATAGTAGGGTTGGTTTGGTCTGGCCTTCAACTCGGCTTCTACCAATTCGATGTTCCGTTTAAGTTTGAAATCGGACCCGTGGGTGTAACCGTCATGCCAAAACCATAAAGGCAGGTTTTCCACGCATTTTCCGGGAAACGCCTCCGAAATTCCGTCGTTGGAAAGGTTCTCGTGGACCAGGCCTTCATAACGCAGTTTTGGATGGGAGCGCCAGAGCCGGAAGATAGAAATCTCTCGGTAAGGACTGTCCTTCAGAATGTCGCGGCGGACCAGCTTGTAACCATAGTTTTCTTGAATGTCGACGGCTGAGCGAAGGATATCTGAAGGGTCGGAGTCGAACCATTCGTCTGAGTCCAACCGGAGGATCCAATCCGTCCTCACGTTCGCCAGCAGGGTGTTCAGGCCGGCGCTGAATGAGCCCGGCCACTCGATCTCTGAAACCTTAGCCCCCGCGTCTCTAGCGACCTGGACAGTGTCGTCGTTGGAGCCAGTGTCGAGGACAACCACTTCGTCAACCGCAGTGGCGGCCGACTCTATGCATCTCCTTAGGCGCGCTGAGTCGTCTCGAACCATCACGGCAAGTGAAATGGATTGCATACTCGCAGGATTCCTACTACAGCGGCAATTGGCTTCCTCGATGCATTTCTACACCGAGACATACAGCTGTCCGTTCCAAATGAAATACGGAATCCTGCCCGCAATGTTCAGCAGCAAACAATAAAATTTGCAGTATCAGAGTCAAAAAATAGAATATGTCTTACGACATAGTTGAAAAGCCGGCTCGGAGCCTTTCCGCGCGTCGCTGGGCGATATCGATTCTGCCCGCTTGCTGGGCTACAAAGCCGAGCGCGTGCCACAGATTTTGGCCAAGAATGGCCGCATTGAAGGGAATGGACCGCTCATAGTTTTCACATTGGGCCAGTTTCTCGAGCTTGAGATAGGCGCTCAGAGCTCCCGCAAGGTTCTTTCTTCGCAATTCGGCGGCACCAATTGCCCAGACCACGCCTGGATAGTTGCAAAACCATTCCCATGCCTTCTCGATCACGCGAGTGACCTCCTCGGAAGCAATTCTTTCGTCTGGCGTTTCGCTTAAGATCGCAATGAAAACACTGGCGAGCATTCGAGTGGAGGGATACTCGGCCCCAATTGACTCGTTAGCCACCGCGCGAAGCAGATTCAATGCCTCGGGCTTGCCCGCCCCGCTGTACATGAGCGCCCGCATCGCCTCGTAGTACGGTTGATTGGGATTTTGTTCGAGCTCCTTCTCCAGGAGTTCCAAATTCCTTAAGGACTTGTCCTTGTTTCCTTGCGAGTAGCCGTCATGCCACATCCAAAGCGAGAGATCGCCCAGCTTCATGCCAGGATAAGCCTCTGCGATGGGCTCTTTTGGAATGTTCTCGTGGATGGCGCCCCGATATCGAAGCTTTGGATGCGATCGCCATAGGCGAAAGATGGAGAACTCCCTGTAACCCCCAATGGGGAGGATGTCCCGCATTTGAAGTTTATAACCGTAATTCTGGTTGCCCGCGATAGCTTCTTGTAGAGGCTCTTTCGGCTCGAGCTCAAACCATTCATCGGAGTCCAGCCGAAGGGTCCAGTCAGTCTTGATCTCGTCCAGAAGGGTGTTGAACGCCTCGCCAAATGATCCAGGCCAGTCTGACTGCAAAACCCGCGCTCCCGCCAATCTGGCGACCTCCACAGAGTTATCTTGGGACCCGGTGTCAAGGACGACGATCTCGTCCACTGCATCGCGAATGGAATCCAGACATCGCTTTAAGCGCAGTGCGTCATCTTTCACCATGACCGCGAGAGAGATAGATGGCATAGTTGGGCGCTCCAGTCAAATTCCACGCCGAGTCGGGCTGAAATGTTCTGTGCCCATGGCCGCATGGACGAGGGGGAGAACAGACGAAAGTTGAAACCATGTTATAGCGAATTGCATTATTAAGTGTTCGCTATGTGGGCAATTCTTTCGCAACTTATGCCCTTTTAAATCTTGCAGCGGAGTGCAGGACCCTCAATTGGAAGCAAGAAACGTCCCGCTGCTTTACCGTGACGCCAGGCTAACTTAGGACGACGTGTGAAGCGTAGTTTCCGGATGCCGTCTGTAGTAGTCGTCTACGGCATCTTTGGCTTCTTTAAGCCCCAATCCGGAGCGCTCTCGGAGTTCCTTGACGACCGTCAACTTTGCATTCGGATCGACGGTGCCGAGAATGCTTTTGATGAGATCTTCACTCGTTTTCTTGCTGGCCGGATCGCGGCGTCGCAACTCTGCCGCCTTCCATGTTTGATACCGGCGCTGCCAGGAATCGGAGCCCGTAAAAAGGTGTTTGGAGCCATGGGAAATGAGTTTCCAAACAAAGAACGCCGTTCCTAGCAACAGCCATCTTGGACTGCTTAAGTCGTGCTGAAAGATGAAGGCTAGGAAGGCCATAAAGGCGATAGTGCCCCCCATGTCTGAGAAAAACTTCTGTCGCTCCTGCCGTTGAAATTCGCTCAGCAGCTCTTTATTGAGCCTGTCGCTGACAAGTTCGGCTTCCGCCTGTTCCAGTGCCTCTCTAGAAATGCCGACCTCGGCAGCCGCTCGGATCATCTCTTCACTCGACATGGCGCCCGAAGTCTGCAGGGTAGCTGCCCGGCGCAGAATCTCCTGCGCCTCCTGCTCACTATAGGTTCCGCGGTTAAGGCTCATGCTTACGTATTATCTGACGGCAGTTTCGGTGACAGCGGAACCTTGGGCGTCGTGTGAACATGAATTCCAACCCCGTAAACCCGCCGGCCCAAGGCGTCCGTCTCATCCTCATTGACTTCCCGCCGCAGCTGCCATTGCTCAAACTCCTTGCCGCCGGGATTTGAAAGTTGGATCATGCTAACAACGGTGTGACATCCAAACCCGATGCCCCAACCCAGAATTGGCCAGATCGCCCAGAAGTAGTGCGGACTGGTGATACGGCTTATGAGCACGAGGATCAGATTGATCACCAAATAGATCCCTGCGTGGGTCAGCAACTCGCGCTTAAGGTGGCTGCGGTATTCCTCCAACAGCTCCTGGTTTTGGTGCTGCTCTTCCCATTGTCGTTGAGCCGCGAGGACGGCTTCTTCGGAGATTCCGAGTTCGGACGCGCTTGCCAGCAGCCGTTGGCGGAGGCCCGATTCCGAGTCGCCCTGATTCTGCATGGCGATCCGCAGGATCTCCTCCACCGGGTCAGATTCTCTAAAGCGCTGCCTGGCCATTAGCTTCAGTGTACAAGCCCCGTCGCGAAAAACCTGAGCGGCCTTAGGACTTGCGACACTCTCATTCAACCTGTCGCCACGGTTATCTGGCGATCGGCCATCCAGGAAGCAGTGAAACGGTGGGCCATCAAAGCGCGTTACCTTGATAAGTTGCTGCCACTCCTCGCCTTGGCGCTCGCGGTGAAATCGCAGTCGGGTCCGATCCTGCAGCCCGCCCGAACGATTCGTGCCAAGTGGGACCTCGAAGACCGAGTGCAGCTTTCCGGCAATGGAAAGTGGCTGTTGATCAGCGGCTATGGAAAAGCAAGGCTCTACTCCACGTCCACAAGCCGCTTGCTTTGGGTTCGCAGATGCATTGATGCTGCACTCGCGGAAAATTCCAGTTTTGTAGCGATAGGACAAAAGCACAGTATTGCGATTCGGCGGATCGGTGGCTCGCTCGCACGTGTCATCTGGTCCCCAAAAGGACCTAACGCCCCTCTGGCGTTCTCCCACGATTCCCAAACCGTATTTGCGAGGAATGGAACCTACACCTTGGCGGCATGGGATTGGCGACGCTCAAGGATTTGTGGTGTGCCAATGTCCCCGCGCTTCGTCCAGAGCAGAGTAAGTATTCCGATGACGCGCACTTGGTCCCTTTAGGAAACGGGCTCTGCGTGCTCTATGACAACACCTCCTGGCATGGCGAGCCCATCTACAGTCAATACTGGATTGGAGCATTCGATCAAAACGGAAAATTGGTCGGCCAGCATGATAGCAGCAAGGACAGCTTTTGGAACAATGGCTTGACGGCTCTCGTTGAGTTGAGACCCGGCGTGCTATTCGGCTTAACAAACCATGACAACGGGGAGGGAGAGGGCGTAACCTTTGGCGCGCCTGGCATGAACCTCCTATCTACTCAGGCCGACGTTTTCAATTCCTACTTGGGCCTGACTGCAGCTGGCGAATGGGTGTTTTCAAGCGACAACGATAAAGTTATGGCCATTTCTAGGGCTAGCGGAAAGAGGCAAGTGATCGGTCTCCATCGCCGGCTAATCCATGACATTGATCCCGAAACGGGGCTAAAGAAGACTGCCCTGCTGCCGGAAACGATTTTCGTGGTTTGCGCAAGTCGAGACGGCCGCATATTGGTGGTCAATCAAGACCGCGGATTCTTGGTGTGTCGAATTCTCCGACAGCCGGCTCGGTAATTCCCGACATTCAGTTAATAGGGGCGAGATAGAATCACTAATTGGAGGATTCATCGGCGAAGGCTGACGTTTACTTCAACGAGAATCACCCATGCCAACCACCGCCGAAGCCGTACGCCCCATTGAATTAGCCGAAATCCAGGCCGCGCGTGGCCGGATCGCCAACACGATCTTCCGAACGCCTCTCGTGCGCTTAGAACTCGGACCAGGATTTCCAGACATCCGCCTAAAGTTAGAAAGCCTTCAACCGATCAACGCGTACAAACTCCGCGGGGCTGCAAACGCCGTCGCCATGCTCTCCCATGCAGAGCGCAAACTGGGCGTTTGGACGATCAGCGCCGGCAACGCGGGCCAAGGCGTCGCCTATGCAGCCCGGCAGGCAGGGGTGCGTTGCACCGTCGTCGCAATCGAGACAGCCCCAACGTCAAAGCTCGACCGCATGCGAGCTCTCGGCGCAACACTTGTGCTGGTTTCCTATGAGGAGGCTTGGGAAACTTTGGAAGAGCGAGCCTATCCGGGAGTCGAGGGCACGTTCATCCACCCATTCGACGACAACAACTTCATCGCGGGCCACGGCACCATGGGTCTTGAGATCATGGAAGATGAGCCGAACACGCAGGTCGTCATCTGCGGCGTCGGTGGCGGGGGCCTCATCACCGGCGTTGGGAGCGCAGTCAAGGCTCTCAATCCGAACATCAAAGTCTGGGCCGCTGAGCCCGAAACGGCAGCACCTTTGGCTCTCTCGCTGCAAGCCGGCTCACCCCAGGTCTTCTCCAACTGGAAAGCTTCATTCGTCGACGGCGCTGGCGGGCAAAGCGTCTTCCCCCGCATGTGGGAGCGCATGAAGCCGATCGTCGAAGGCTCCATCGTAGTGACGCTCGAACAGACTAAGCAGGCAATGAAAATGATGGCCGAAAAAACGCGGATCATCGCCGAAGGCGCCGGTTGCCTCCCCCTTGCCGCCGCCCTTACCGGCAAAGCAGGCCAAGGCCCTATCGTCGCGGTCGTCTCGGGCGGGAACATCGACTTGAAAAAGTTCTGCGAGATCATCGAATCAATAAAATAAAACCTTCCCCCACGCCTGGGGGAAGATTTAGGCGCTCTAAGGTGTTAAAGCGGTAAAACGAAGCCGATGTTCAAGTCGGGGTCCTACGTTTGAAAATCTGCATCGTAGGGGCCGGGATGTCCGGGCTTGCCGCCGCCCGCGCGCTCAAAGCGACCGGCCACCAGGCCGTCATCTTTGAAAAGAACGATCATGTGGGTGGTCGGATCGCCATCCGCAGAATCGGAGGCTACGTCTTCGACTCAGGCGCCTCCGACCTCGTCCCGCGGGGCCATGCGCTAGAGCAGGTCATGCTCCATGAGCTGGACACCAGCGATCTCATCAAAATCGAAAAGCCGCTCTACATGCACGCCTCCCTCCGACCGATCATGCCGGAAGGACGCGGCGGACCGGAGCGGTACACGTATAGGAGCGGAAATAACCGGCTCCCTGAACTGCTCGCCGCGGACTTGGACGTCCGCCTCAATCAGCAGATCGAAACGCTTGAAAAACTGCCAAGCGGCAGCTACAAAGTCTTAGCGGAGGAATACGACGCGGTCATCCTCACCCCGCCGATTCCCCAAACGGCGACCATTCTCTGGTCTGTAAGCGAGAGCCGCCCCTTCGCCAATGCGCGTTACCGCCCTTGCCTCAGCATCATGCTCGGCTTCGCCCTGCAACTAAAGGAAGTCCACTACCACGCCCTCCTGGACCCCGAGCAGCGCCACCCACTCATGTGGCTCAGCCTCGAGTCCGTCAAGTCACCCAACCGGGCCCCGGAGGGCCACACGGCCATGGTCGTGCAGCTTAGCCCCTCCTACAGCCTCGCCAATTTCGCGGCCCCTGAAGAGCGAATCATCGGCGACACCCTTGACTACATCACCTGGTTATACGGCAAAGAATGGGACAAGCCGGAGGTCTCCGTGGTCAAGAGATGGAAGTACTCGCAGCCTGATTCAGTCGCACTCTTCGACACTGTCAACGAACCTGGCCAGAAGCTGATCGTAAGCGGCGATGGTGTTGTGGCGGGCCGCGCCGAGAACGCCTATGACAGTGGCCTCAAAGCAGCCGGTCTTCTTACGGGGCCTGCGGCTTTGGAAGCGGCCGGCTGACGATTTGGCTTATTCTGCGGTACAATACAGCACGCTCTGCAGGTTTCTGCAGCTATTTGCCCCGTCCAAACTAGGCGTTACCAAGGCGGGTTTAAGGAAGGAGATGGTCTACCGTCCGCTTCGCTATGAGCAAATGATGAGGGCTGCCGAAGCCTACGACGTGCGAGCACGCCGGATGTTTGGCGGCATGGGCATCTATACCGGCGAAAAGATGTTCGCCTTCTTGGTGGGCGAAGACATTGGTCTCAAGCTTTCGCCGCCCGACCTTGAAGAAGCGATGACCCTCCCCGGCGCCGGCCCCTTAGTCCCCGAGCCCGATGCAGAACCCATGCGCGAGTACGTAAAAATGCCTCGCGAAATTCTGGATAACTACGAAAGCTTTATCCACTGGGTGGAGCGCAGCGCCAGTTACGCCCGCCACAAAGTCACGGTTCAATAAGTTCGCCTCCGGTTTGGGAGTGCGAGAGCTTGCTCGCGCTTTC
>JANYLD010000124.1 GCA_025363835.1 Armatimonadota bacterium | reverse complement strand
TACCTCTCTGAACTTTGAACCTCCCAACCGGATATGACAATCACTTATGAAACACTTCTTCAGAAAAGAAACATGGATACCATGTGTTGGCGCAGGTGGATACGATGTTGTGCCGTCAGACATAGGGCGGGTTGAGGGATGCGAACTTCCCACTCGGGCGATTTACCACTTACCCCTTACCATTTACCGACTCACCACGCAACGCTCCGCCTTCACCACCTGATAAGATTCGCGCCCCAAACCAACCCGGCCCCAAACCCGACCGTCATGACCACCTGGCCCTCGCGGAGGCGGCCCTGCTCCACGGCTTCGTACAAACCGAGGGGAATGGAGCCGCCGGATGTGTTGCCGTACTTCTCGACGTTCACAAAGACCTTCTCGGGCGGCAGCTTCAGACGCTTCGCGGCAGACTCAATGATCCGCAAGTTGGCCTGGTGCGGCACAAAGAGGTCGACGTCTTCGATCGACATCCCCGCATCCGCCAAGACCCGGCAGCAAGCGTCCCCCATCGCGACAACGGCGAAGCGGTAAACCTCCGCCCCCGCCATAAAGATCCCCCGCCGATGCCCTTCCGAAACCGCAGCCCCCGCCGGATACCGCGAACCGCCGACCTCGATATCGATGTGGCAGGCGCCCCCGCCATCGGCTAACAGCGCCGTTTTCAGAACTCCGCGCTCGCCGCCCTCGACGCCCTTCAGCACCACCGCCCCCGCGCCATCTCCAAAGAGCACGCAGGTGGCCCGGTCGGTCCAGTCGACAAACTTCGTGAGCGTGTCCGCGCCGATGACCAGTGCGTTGGAGATCTGGCCGGTCTCGATCATTGCGGTGGCCACTGCGACCGAGTAAATGAACCCCGCGCAGGCCGCGCCTACGTCAAAAGCCCCCGCCCTTTTTGCGCCAATGGAAGACTGCACCAAGCACGAGGTGGCTGGGAAGAGCATGTCGCCGGTCACTGTCCCGCACACGATCATCTCAACATCTTCGGGCGCCAAAGAAGCGGAAGCCAGAGCTTCCAAAGAGGCCGTCGTTGCCAACTGAGAAGTGGTCTCCTCGGCCGTGGTAATCCGCCGCTCGCGGATGCCGGTCCGCTGCATGATCCAGGCGTCGTTGGTGTCCACCACCTTCTCCAGATCCGCATTCGACAGCACGTGCGCAGGCACCGCGTGCCCGATTCCGTGAACAACTGCTCTCCTAGCCACCTGGCACCACCTCAGCTTCCATACTCTTCCTAATCGTGCACACCACGTCCGCGTCCACCGCTTTCTGAGCCATTAGTAGCGCGTTCTTGATCGCCTTGCCGTTACTTCGGCCGTGGCTGATCACGCAGACCCCGTTCAGTCCCAAAAGCGGAGACCCGCCGATCTCAGAATAGTCCATTTGCTTCTTAACCGGACCCATCACATAGCTCACCGGCCAAAAAAGAGGGCGCATCAAACCGGAGGGGACTCGGGACTTGATTGAACCCGCCATCATCTCCGCCAATCCCTCGCTCGTCTTCAAAACAATGTTGCCGACGAAGGCCTCGCAGACGACCACGTCGGTCTGCCGTGCATACATGTCGTTCCCTTCGATGTTCCCCGCAAACCACGAGAAGCCCGCGAGGAGGTCATAGCACTTCTTGGCGAACGCGTTGCCCTTCCCCGGCTCCTCGCCGATGTTCAGCAGGTGGACGCGAGCGTTGGGTCGACCCATCACCTTCTGCGCATAGGTCCGCCCCATTACCGCGTACTCCACGATGTGCTCGGGGTCCACGTCCGGGCTCGCGCCTGCGTCCAGCAGGAGGAAGCCCCCGTGCCGGTTGGGGAGGTTGGTCGCGATCGCGGGCCGGTGGATCCCTTCGATCTGCCGCCAGCTCAGTAGTGCGGAGGCCGTCGCCGCGCCGGTGTTCCCGGCCGAAACCATCGCCTTCGCCTCACCCTCCTTTACCATCCGGACCGCTACCGCTAGCGAAGAATCCTTCTTCTTCCGGATCGCCTCCATCGGCTTCTCATGCATGTCCACCTGCTCTGTCGCGGGGACGATGACGATGTTTGAGGGAGAATCGGCCGGCAGAAGCGCCCGCAGCACCGGCTCCAAACCGACGAGAAAGATCTTGCTGCGGATATGCGGCGCCGCCATCAGGGCGCCTAGGACAATCTCAACCGGAGCATGATCGCCCCCCATCGCGTCCAGAGCGATGCTCAAGAAGCGGGGCCCTCATCGGATCTCGGATCTCGGATCTCGGATCGCGGATCTAGGCCGGAATGGGAGGGCTCTTGGCTCTGATATTGGGCGTTGAGCGTTGGGATGCGAGATGCGGAAAGAGCGGTCCGAGATCCAAAACCCAAAATCCGAAATCCGAAGTCCCAGATTCCGGATCCCGAATCTTGAATCTTGAATCTTGAATCTTGAATCCCGAATCCCGTATCAGCCCTCAGCACTGCCGCCCCCTTCGCCCTCACCACCCAGCACTTGCGAGAGCCTGGCCAGCTTTTCAAACTCCGGCCGCCCATGAGGCGCCTCTGGCATCACGGCCGCCCGCGCCGTCGCCACCGGACAAGGGCCGTCCCAGCCGTACTCACAAAGGGCCTGCATCGGAAGCTCCACCAATAGTTGCTGACGAAGCAAAGCTTCCACCAGAAGCGAGTTCCCATCAAACATCGGGACCGGCTCGTCCGCCACCACCCGCGCGTAGTCCTGCGAGTTGAGCGAAGAGGGCGACCCCTCCACCGCAAACTGCTCCTCGATCTCGAACTCCAGATCCTTCTCGAGCGGCCCCCCGCACCGGGCGCACTCAAACACGATCTTGCCCGTAAATTTGCCAGTGATAAGAAGCAGGTTGCCGGTTGAAACCGCCTCGAGATACCCCTCGAGCGGCTTCAATAAATCGAGATCCTCCTCATCCGCAAGCTCCGTTGAAATATCGACGGCAAGCTCGCGCCCAGGATGCTGAAGGACGTCGTTGAGATCGAGAAGGTCTTCACGCCTCATGACGGGATGCGAGTGTACCGGTTGGAAGGATGAAGGATGAAGGATGAAGGAGGAAGGTGGGAGGGGCTTTGGGCTTTGGGCTCTGGGCTCTGGGTTTTGGGTTCTGGACTTTCGCACGTGCAGAAGAAAGTGGAAACATCGCTTGGGAAGGACGATGCTAGGTTTGGGAAGTGGGGCCGACTCAAAATGCAGCTAATGGTATAAAGTAAAAGTATTACGGAGATACCCTTATGCTGCTCGTCGACCCCAACAACTCGAAACCGACACCCATACGATCCCATGGCGTTGCCACAAGGGGCATCGACCTCTCCACTAAATCCGTCCTGTTCCAGGGCCGATTTGGCCGAATCTTCCGAGCTCTCCCGCCGGCCGAATTTGGCACGGATGAAAAATCGAATCAAGAGAACCTGGCTGCCCTTGCTGCAGCGATGGTGCCGAAGGTGCCTGACCCCCTCAAGGACCAGATGGACGATGAGGAGAGCGGCATCCCTGCGCTGTACACCTACTTCGGCCAGTTCATCGACCACGATCTCACCTTCGACCCCGCGAGCAGCCTCCAGCGTCAGAACGACCCCGATGCCCTCATCGACTACCGAACCCCCGCCTTCGACCTCGACAGCATCTATGGCCGCGGGATCGACGACCAACCCTATCTCTATGAGGATAACAACACCTTCGCGCACGGAACTGATCTAACCGGGGATGCTGTCGGCAACCCAATCACCGGTGCCAAAGATCTAACAAGGACAACTACAAGAAAAAGAGCCATCATTGGCGATCCTCGCAATGACGAGAACGTGATCGTCTCGCAATTGCAAGGCTTGATGCTCCGTTTCCACGACCGCCTCTTAAAAGAGAACGAGGGACTCTCATTCCCAAGCGTTCAGCGCGAAGTCCGCTTCCACTACCAGTGGGTCGTGATCAACGACTTCCTGAAGAAAATCGTCGCTGAAGAAACGCTTTACAAGGTGCTCCCCCATCTTAGGCATAACAGCAACGTTAACGAACACCCGCCGAAGCTGAAGTTTTACCAACCGAAAAACGAGCCGTTCATGCCCTTTGAGTTCTCCGCTGCCGCCTACCGCTTCGGCCACTCGATGGTCCGGCCAGGTTACAGGCTGAACGACGACGACGCAACCCTCCTGCCAATATTCGCGCCCAATAACGGGGGTCTCACCGGGTTCAAGGACTTCTCCCCAACCTGGGCCATCGACTGGTCCCGTTTCATCGATCTCGACCTTCGCACCGATACTGGGGATAACGGGACCGTGAACCCCATTGCCAAACAGCGCCTCCAACTCGCGTACCGCATCGACACCTCTCTGGTCTTCCCTCTTGGCGGCCTTCCAGACCGGATCACCAAGGACAAGCCTCCGCTGAACTCTTTGGCCGCCAGAAACTTGATCCGCGGCTGGCGCATGAGGCTCCCCTCAGGCCAGGCGGTGGCGCGAGCGATGGGAGTCGAGCCGATGCTCGATGAAGAGATACTCATCGGCAAAGCCCTCGACGATGCCAAACCCGAAGACAAACCGATGCCCATTACAGACATCAGTGTCAAATTCAAAAACAACTGCCCACTCTGGGTCTACATCCTCGCCGAAGCCGCCCACCAGTACCGCTTGAACGGCCACACGCTGAAGGTGCGCGTCTCCGGCGGTACTCGCAAAGTAGGCACCCCCCAACTAGGCCCCGTAGGCGGCCGCATCGTCGCCGAAACCTTCGCCGGCCTCCTCTACAACGACCCCAACTCCCAATGGCGCCAAGACCCTCTCTGGAAGCCATGGGTGCAAAAGGAAGGAGAGTTCGGGCTCCGCGAGTTCGTAGCCTACGCCATCGGTCGGTAGGCCGTGGCACGTCCGTCCCGGACGTGGGTCCCATGAGCGTCCCGGTCATGGGATCGATCTAATGCGGTGTGGCCCTGTCTGACTCGCACTACAATCAAGACATGATCGACGGACTCCTTATTGATCGCAAGGAGCTTCTCAACGCTCTTACCACCCTCAGGAGGAACAGTGGCGCGAAGGGAAAGACGCTTGCTTACCTTTACTACGAGTTGGGGCACCTCAAGATCCAAGCCGGCAGGGCACGCGTCACCGTGAAGGCTGAGGGCGCATGGCCCCAGGCTGTTTCGGTCAGCGCGGTCATGTTCGCGCGAGCCAGCCTGTCGCTCCCAAAGAAAGACCCACTTCTCCTCCAGTTCGTCCTCGGCAATCTCTACATCGATACCCTGAGCTTCGAAGCGAAGAAGTCCAAAGTGCCGAGCTTCACAGAACCGGGGCCGACGATGGCACCCGCAGCGCCCGCCGCAGCTCCCGCAGAAGTTCCTGAAAGGCGGAAGATGGCCGCGCCCGCCACTAAGCGCGACGCCCTGTCCTTCCCACCCAACGCCTCCAGCAAGCACCTCCTATTGGCCGCTTTGGAACGGAGTCCCGAAGAGCTTGCCATGGCCGGCCTCACCGGCCGAGTTGAGAAGGCGACGATGGAGCGGAACCGCCGCATTACGAAAGCTTTGGATCAGCTTTCGCTCTATGGGGTTAAGCACTCAGACTTGGTTGCGCTGGTGGAGGGCCGGCTGAAGGCGGGCACTTCGATATAATTGGTGGGACGAGGCTGCGGTCTTCGACGTCGGGAATAGTTGTGAAAGGGCATCTGACGATCATTTACGAGTGGAGCGAGGACGGCTGGTGGGTCGCAGAGATCGCCGAGGTGCCCGGAGCCCTGTCACAAGGTCGGACTAAGGAAGAAGCTCGCGTGAACGTACTAGACGCCTTGAACGAGCTCTTGCAGGCTCGGCGTGAGGATGCTCTGAAGCGAACGCACGAACCCGGCAACGTGGAGACAATTCCGCTTGCTAGCTAAGGCAGGTCTTACGGCCGCCTGATCTCGAGTTTGTCGCAGATCTTCATGGCGAGGATTTTTCCTAATTCGTTGTGCCGGGGGACTGCCGCGGTTAGGCCGGATTTCACGTTCTTGTAAATCGTGTGCTCCTTCCCTTCGCGCAACAGCCTCACAGCCATGTTTGCGCAAGTGCCGCACCAGATCGCTTCGCTTCATGCGGGGACCAGTTTACGGGGTTAACGCGACGAATGGCGTTTGACGCAACCCGCTTTGGGGTTGAGGATGTTTTTGGGGTTCTTTCCCAGGGTTGGAAACCACTGGGCTGGGCGACGTAATCCCTTTGGGATATTCGGAGATCTTTGCAACACGCCAATTCACCTCGGCGTGGAATAATGAGACCAGACCAGACCAGACCAGGCCAGGTCTGGTAACGGGTGACGGGGAACGGGGAGACGGGGAACGCGGGGCGGGTAACGGGCGTCGGGTGGCGGGGTGATATTCAACCGCAAACGGCCAAGGCGGAGGCAATATGACGATACGAAATGTAACTGAGGCGAAGGAGCAGCTTTCGGCGCTGCTGGTTTTGGTGGAGGGCGGAGAAGACGTTGTGATTTCGCGCGCCGGTAAGCCGATCGCCCGACTAGTCGCGCTCAAACACGGAGCGATGGGGCGGAAGCCGGGTGCGCTGAAGGGGAAGATCAAGATTGGCCCCGATTTCGACAAAGCGGAACCACAGATCGAGGCTCTGTTCAACGGCGAGGCAAATGACACTTCTTCTTGACACCCATGTTTGGCTGTGGTGGCTGACGGACGACGAGGCCCTGTCTGCCGCGGCCCGGGCCGACATCGAGGACCTCGATAACCAGGTTCTTGTGAGCTCGATCAGCATGTGGGAAGTCGTGATCAAGTCTCAGCTTGGCAAGCTGAAGGTAGATGGCGATGTGGTCGCGGCGACGTTGTCACGAGGTATCACCTTCTTGCCTTTCGGGGTTAACCACGCTCAGGCGGTCGAACAATTGGTGCCGCTTCATCGGGACCCCTTTGACCGCGCCCTTCTCGCTCAGGCGGCTTGCGACGGCCTGCGGTTTTTGACAGCGGATAGGGACCTCCGGGTCTACGCGCCCGGGGTCGATGTGAAAATGGTCGAACGATTGGAAGGATGAGGGCGGAAGGATGAAGGAGGAGGGCGCTGGGAACCCGATTCCCAGCTGCCTAGAAAACGTGGCCCTCGCCCAGCGACGTTGCTCGGTTTGAAATCGCCGGGACGTCCTCGCAAGTCGCATAAGCCCCCATCAGCCGCTTCACCGCCGACGGCTCATACGGCGCATAGTGGTAGATATGAAGGTCCGGACACCGCCTCCGCCGCTCCTCCACAAACCCCACGAACCACTCAAACCCCGCCTTCTCCTGCGCCTCCGTGAACGCCCACCGCCCTTGGTAGCGAACCGCCCCCTCTCTGCGACTCTGCGAACTCTGCGCCTCTGCGTGAAATCCCCGATCCCCCAGGTAGGTAACCCCAAACAAATACTCCAGCCCCCGATCCCCTACAAAGTGATCCCCCTCAATATCAAAAAAGATATCCCCAGGCGACGGCGGTGGAAGCCGACAAAGTCCAAGCTCCGGCCCCGCCTCTCGCAGCTCGTAAGCAGGCACCAACAACCCCCGACTCTCCACCTGGAGCCGAGCTTGATCCCGCACTTTCTCATACGAGGCTTTCGAGCCCCGTTCCGGCCGAAACTCGAGCGGCACCGCAAGCGAGGCCAACCCCGTCACCTGCCTGATCTCTCGCCCCACCAGTTCTTTCCGCTGGCTCCTCGTGATCCCCGCCACCAAAGAAAGATGATCGTCGTTCCGCCAGACCCGCTTGCACTCCGGCGCCCACCGGCAAACCTCGCACCGCTCCACCGGGTCCGGGTAGCTGTCCCGCGAGCCCCCGTTTTTGACCGCCGCGATCAGGGAGGCTTTGACCCGCCGGAAATAGGCGAGGTAGTCATTGGTCCGGTACCAGGTCGGCACCATAGAAGCCGGCGTCACCACCCCAATCCGCTCAGGCAGGTGCCCCTGGATCTTCCCGACCAGCTCGGCGTAGAGGCATAGCTGCAGAATGGTCTCCGCCCGCGTCTCCCGGGCCAGCTTGGTATCGATGACCTCGTACGACCAGTTGCCGAGCTTGCTCGGGGTGGGAATCTTGACGAGAACGTCCGCCCTCCCCAGCCAGGTGTCTGCGGCGAGAGGGGCTTGGACAATAACGTCCGCGCCCTGGCGCATCAGCAGCTCCGTCTTCTCCACCGCGCTCCGCGCATCGAGGTCCGACGGCAGCCGAACCGCCTCCACCCCTTTTGTCTCGCGTAGGTGGGCGAGGAAAGCCTCCTCATGCTGGAAGCCCCGCTCCTGAAGCGCCTCGAGCTTGGCGTCTTGAAAATGCGGCACCCGAATCTCCCCAAGAGCCGCCCGCAAGTCCAGTTGGGTTAGATGCTTGCAGCCAAGATGATTGGCCAAATCCGAAGCCGAAAACCGCAATCCATCGCCATAACGTTGCACGACCCCATGCTACCGCTCCCCAAAGCATCAGGTACTGGCACATCCAGGGACTTTAGCAAGCAAAATCCCCACCGCCGCTAACGAAGCCACAAGACCTTATCGCCGCACACAATCAACCACCACCCGTAGCCGCGTCTTTACGTCGCGTCCGGTTTCCCAAACCCAGGTCAAAGTCTCCGGACCTGGCGGCCAGGAGAAGGCCGGCCCCTGTCGAGCTCGCTCTCACCAAGCCCCAACGGGGAGAAATTTTGCAGCCCAGGCGCGAAGCCCTGGGTAAAAGTAAGCCCTCCCCTGCGCCCCAAAGGGGCGCGATTAATCCGCTTGAAAACCGCCTCTGCCAAACCTGCAACTCCTAAGCAAGCATTTGTCTGGTCGACTAGTCAATGACTGTAATGAATCTACCCACCGCTATCTTATTCGTTAACAGTAACTCTATAGTCATTTTCAGGTTCAAAACGCATGTGTGATTTCTACTGGCCAGTCAAGTTACCGGATTAAATCCACTACTTGATAAAGCCCTTGACTTCTCTATCTACCAACCCATATCATATTGCCACTGGAATCATCCAGACAGCCCAAGGAGGGACGAAAACAAACACTCATGGAAGAACAGAAAATCAGAATCGTCATGCAGTTATGCAACTGCACGAGACAGCTCAATGTGAGCTTTCTCACCGACCTAGAAGCGGACATCGATCCCTTCCTCGTACGAGGAGGGATTTGGAGCGACTCGGAAGTGACAACCGCAAGCGCAGTAATCCTCGCCAATCCGGAGGTTATAGGAGTGCTGCTCGATCGGTGCTTCCGAGCCGAGACCAATGACTACAGCAAGGAGGCAATCACGCTCACGGAAGAGCAAGCAGAAGCCATGCGAAATGGCTTCGAAATCCAAGCGATGCTGCAAGATCCTTCGCTGACGGCAATCGAACGCCAGCTGCTCAGGATCGAGCTGAAACAAATCGGTAGAAGCGTAAGAGGTGACGAGGACCCAGGCATCTATCTAGCGTAGTCAGGATGGTCGCAGACTTAAGCCACGGACGGCTAAGCCTGCGACCGTCGTTTTAGTACGTCAACGCAAGACAGTCCGAATCGGGCCAAACACAGCCAGTAAGATGAAGAGTAAATGAGCAACGGTAAACCGCCAGTGTGGCAAATGGTCAAGGAGGCCGCGGAAGCCGGAATCCGCACGAACGTCCAAGCCAGGGACTGGATACTCGCCAAGTATCCTGGCACGAACCCAAACACTGTTTTTGCTCAGATCAATCTTTGCTCGGTCAACTCGCCTTCGAGGATTCACTACCCAGAGAATCAGCAGGTGAGAGCTGAGCGCTCGCGAGTCGATACGCTGTACAAGACCGGCCGCGGCACCTTCGAACCATACGATCCCGCCAAGCATGGCACTTGGCTAATCCGAAGAAGTGACCGTGGCCAATTCGAAATTTACAGAGCTGACCATGAAGGCCAAGTAGGCGGGTCTGATCAGGAAGCCGAAGCTGAGAGCCAAACCGGACTACACACGGGATCAACATCAGAGGCGTCTTATAACGCCTCCACTTTCGCGGCGGAAGCCCATCTTCGCGACTACCTAGCCTCGAACCTGCATGTCATTGAAGAAGGTCTCCAGCCCTATGGTGACGAATTTGGCAGCAGCCACGTCGAATTCCGAACCGAGGTCGGCCCCATCGACATCCTCTGCATAGATCGAGACGGCGGCATCCTTGTGGTTGAGCTAAAGGTCGACAGAAGCTCGGACGCGGTCGCCGGTCAGATCCTCCGCTACGTAAATTGGGTCCGCCGTCACTTAGCCGACGGCCGCCCGGTCCGAGGAATCATTATCGCCAAGGCTGTGTCGTCAAAGCTCCTCTACTCGATTGACTCAGATCCCACCATAGCCGCCCGGGAATACGACTTAGAAGTTAAACTCAAACCGCCGCTAAAAGCCCTGCCCAGCGCGAATGAGCCCGAACTCCGCATATCGAACGAGTGAGGTTGGCGGGCACGGCTTCCGAACTTCGCCGACTCGTTCGTTCTAAGGCAACCTAGTGCTTCGGGAGCTCGGCGGAGTCTCCTTGGTCGGGACGGTTGCAACTAATTGGGGTTGGCGCCCCGCAATCTTGTAACTGCTAGCGACGAGCGAACGGTATTCCAGTTGTAAGGAATCGAAGTCGCTCTGGGCCATCTTGTAGAGGTGTTCGATCTCGTAGTCGACCTCAATGAAGTCGCTTTCTTCGCCCAGTTCCTTGTAGATTCGATAAAGCAAATCCACCTTCGAGATATCCGAGGCGAGAGTTTCAAAGCAGGGAGCCAAGGAATTCGGTTCGAGGAGATGCACCTTAGATCGCAGCAGTTCGGCAATCTGGAACCCGAGCGGCACCAGCAACTGATTGTCGATATACTCATCAACTCTCTCGAGCGCGGCAGTGCCAGATCTGTGATTCTCCCACTCTAGAAGAACATCCTGAGCGGCCTTATATTGCTGGGTCAATCCAAGCAGCGGAGCGTAGAGCTCTACGATCTGGCGTTCGGTGAAATCCAGCTTTGTTTGAAGCCGCATCTTCTGGGCCTCCTGTCGTGCTGCCAAGATAGACGTTGCAAACCAGCCGGCCGCCGCCACAAGCGCCGCTATTAACGCTACTTTGATCTCCACGGGCAAATTCATCTAGCTGAACTATAGCCTGTTGGTACCAACATATTCATAAAGCCTTTCGCGACCAAGGGGAGCTCCGACGTACAATCGATCTATGACGTACTGGGTGTACGAAGACTTACCGACGAATCATGCGAAGGTGCATGAAGCCTCATGCGGTTTCTGCCGCGACGGATTGGGGACGAAGAGGGTCAAGGTTCACCCGAATGAAACGAAGTGGCATGGTCCATACGGATCCATCGAACTGGCCAAAGCCGCGGCTGACGGAACCGGACGGCGGGACGTCGGATATTGCCGGGGTTGTTTGCGGCCACCGGCAAGCCATCGCGTCGGTGAAAACCCTAAGAAATCTGCCGCGTCATCAGGCTATAAACGATTCGAAGTACCGGATGTCGATGAATCAAAGCTAAGCCTCGACGAGGTTTTTCACCGGCGAATGCAAATGATTTACGTCAGCATGCGCGACCAACTGGGCTATAGCGCAAGAAGGTTTTTAACCTCTGTGAACCGGCACGGAGGTGTGGAGCACGCCAAGCGAGCGTTGCGGCGTCCGGTGCAGATGCAAACAGGTCTGGCGAGGCTGAGGGACGAAGGCAAATTGGGCGAGAGCATGGAGGCTCATGTTTGCGATCCTCAATTTGCGTCACTCTTCACACCGTCAGAAATCGCTGAGGCTCGACAGCGGTTGGATGCAATGAAGGAGAGCGGCTAGGAATGGCCGCCGTCCTGGGAATCGACGCGGCCTGGACTGCCAAGAACAACAGTGGCGTTGCGCTCGTGACCGGCGAGGGCGACAATTGGAAAGTTGTACGCGTAGCCGCGAGCTATGCCGACTTTCTACAGGGTCTGGGTGCGACTGATACCTCGACGAAGGAGTTGATCCGGGCAAGCGAGCGCTTGTGCGGCGAAGAGCTAAAGGTAATTGCAGTTGACATGCCTCTGTCAAAGGCGCCCATCACCTGCCGACGCGTATCGGACAATGCGATCTCGCTGGAATTCGGCGGCCGTTGGTGCAGCACGCATACGCCCTCGGCGCAGCGGCCTGGCCAGATCGCGGATCGACTTCGCGAAGACTGCGCAGAGCTGGGATTCCTCCTTGCCACAACCGCCGGTGAGCCTCATGTTCTGATCGAGGTCTACCCGCACCCTGCTTTAGTTAATCTGCTGTCCCTCGATCGAAGGCTGCCGTACAAGGCGGCGAACGCCAGAAAATATTGGCCGGAGGCCGGCACATCGCAGCGACGAGAAAATCTGGCAGCCTCCTTCCGAGCCATATATTCGCTAGCGGAAAGCAGATTTGGGCCGTTAGCATTTGATCGACCTGACCCGCTAGCGCCGCTCAGAGAGCTGAAGGCTTGCGAAGACACTCTCGATGCCCTCGTCTGCGCCATCACGGGAGTCGAATACCTGTCTAATCGATGCAAAGCCTTCGGCGACCATTCTTCCGCCATTTGGGTGCCTAACTGACGGTTTGCGAAGCGGCTGCGGGGTCGTGCGCCAAAATGCAGCCAAGCACGTGCACCTACAAAACCCAGAGCTCCCGATTTTCCCTTTCGACGTTTACGAGCTAGACTCCCGAGTCCGCTATCGCCATTTCCCTGAGATCGAATCTGAAGCAGCCATCGTCATCGCAGACCGCAAGACCCTCGCTGGTACGTACTTGCACGAATCCCGCAGAGTCATCAACCTGCACCCAATTCTGAACGCCGAATGGACTCCGATCGAGGTCATCGAGCACATCCTCATCCACGAATACCTCCGCCACAGAATCCCGGTCCGCGAAGTAGAACCAGGCGTGCTCAAATCGCATCCACCGGAATTTTGGCAAGCGGAAAGACAGCTCAGCCCGCTCCGGGGCCCCGTCTGGTACTGGCTCGAAATGTCTTGGGTGGGCACCCTGCGGCGAGACGTAAAGGCCGAATGCGTCTGGGTGAAGCGCTGTTGGAGACGCGAACGGGAGGCCCAGCGGTCTCGGATAGCTGAGGGCTCCTCACCTTGTAACTTTGCCGCGCTGCGCGACCGCTACGCAGCCGAAATTCTGGCGCACGGCTCCGCGGAAATCAACCCTATGGCCTAGCAGCATCCGCATGGCAAGGGTCTCAGGCAAAGTCTCAGAAGTAAAATCCGCCGAAAAACCAAACCGCGCCAAGCCCGTATCATAGTATTCTCAAATAGCCTATCCACACCCCACCGCGATGCGCACGACCTCAACCCAAGTACGCCCAGAGATCGCAGAGGCAGAAACGCGCCGAGTGGGAATCAAAACCCTCATCGACAACCGCCCTGACAACGCGATGCTCAAGGCGGTCCGCCGCCTCATGGCCGAGTCCCACAAGGTCGACATCGCCACGGGATACTTCGAAATCGGAGCCATGGTCGATCTAGACGGCCACTGGCAGACCCTCAAACAAATGCGCCTCCTCATGGGAGATGAAGTCCGCCGAGCCACCAAGCAAGTCCTCGTGGACGCCCTCAAATCAAGGGCAAACGGAATCGAAAGAGCCAAAGAAGCCGACGACTGGCGAGCCCTAGAAGGCCTAGAATCCGTCAAAGGCGCGCTCATCGCGGGCGATATCCAAGCCAAGGTCTACACCAGAGCCAAATTCCATGCCAAGGCCTATCACTTCTACACCAAGAGCGGCGTCGTCAATCACGGCATCGTCGGCTCCAGCAACTTCACCTACTCCGGCCTAACCCAAAACCTAGAGCTAAACCTATTCACCAGCGACTCCTCCCAACTCGAAAAGCTCGCCGAGTGGTACCAGCGCGCCTGGGATGAAGCGGAAGACATCAAAGACGATCTTCTCCAAATCATCCAGCCCCACATCGTCCCATACTCGCCCTTCCAAATCTATCTCCAAGCCATGCGAGAGCGGTTTTCCAGCCTCGAGCCCGAGGTCGAAGGCTGGGAGCAAAGCGAAAGCAAGATCTACAACCTCCTCGCCACCTACCAAAAAGACGCCTACCACGAGCTCATGCACAAGGCCAAAACCTGGGGTGGCGGCCTCCTCTGCGATGGAGTCGGACTCGGAAAAACCTACGTCGCCCTCATGCTTGTGGAGCGAGCCCTAAAGGAAAAGCACAAGGTCCTCATCATCGCCCCCAAGGCCACCATCCCCAGCGTCTGGAACAAGAACCTATCCCGCTTCTTCCCAGACGACTTCGACCCCGACCCCAACTACCAGCACGACATCAAAGTCATCCCCCACACCGACCTTGGCCGCCAAGGCGGCATAACCCAAGAGCGACTAGAAAAGCTAAGAGCCAGATACGAAACCATCATCGTTGATGAAGCCCACCACTTCCGCGTCCAAAACAGAAACCGCAGCAAAAAGCTCAAAGCCCTCACCAAGGACCGAAACACCTTCCTCATGACCGCCACCCCGGTCAACAACTCCGTCCTCGATCTCTACAATCTCATCAACTACATCGCTCAAGACCGCCAAAAGCACTTCCAAAGCGTCAACGTCCCCAACCTCCGCGCCTGGTTCACCAAGATGCTCGGAGAAACCGACCTCCAGCAGCTAGAACTCCAATTCACCGGCACACCCGAGTTCCAAGAGTTCCTAAAGCACATCATCGTCCAACGCTCCCGCAAATACGTCAAGAGCCTGGAAAAGCAGGACGACCAAAGCGTCAAATTCCCAACCCGGGAAAAGCCGCACGTCATCAAGTACTCGCTGTCCAACACCTACGGCAAGCTCCTCCCTCAACTCATCCAAGCCTTCGACAGCCGCAAAGCCAAGCTCAAGCTCGCCATCTACGAAACGGAGAAGTTCAAGGAGAAAAACGCCCAAGATAGCCAAACCCTCCAAGAGCAATCCCAAGTCGTCGGCCTCATCCGAACCATGCTCCTCAAGCGCCTGGAATCCAGCCAGAAAGCGCTAGAGGCCAGCATCGAGGACCTCCTCCTCAAGCACTTAACCCTCCTCAAAGACCTGCCCCAAACCCAACTCCGCTATGAAACCTGGCTGGCCGAACACCGAGACGTCTTCGACGTCCTTCAGCGCCATCGCCAAGAGCGCATGGGCCTGGGCCAAGATGACGACGAGGAAGAAGACGACCTCCCGATCACGAACTACGAGAACAAGAAGATCGAGCAGGTCAAGTCAGACATAACCCTCTTCGGCCGCAACGAGCCCGAATGGATCAAGAGCCTGGAGATCGACACCGAAACCCTAACCCACCTCCTCCGCGGCCTTCACGAAGTCACGAACCCCGAGAACGACGACAAGCTCAACGCCCTCCTGAAAACCATCCACGAAACTCAAAGGCTACGCAAAGACAAGCTCGTCGTCTTCAGCGAGTTCAAAGACACCGCCCGCTACCTAGAAATCCAACTCAAAAAGGCCTATCCCAAAGACGCCATCATCGAGGTCGACAGCGGCCGGAACGTCAAGAATCGGGAAGACATCATCAAGCGGTTCGCACCCCACTACAACTGCGAAACGCCCGCCGAGTGCGAGAAAGCCCTCAAAGACCCCATCCGAGTCCTAATCAGCACCGACGTCTTGTCAGAAGGCCTAAACCTCCAAGACGCCAACATCATCGTCAACTACGACCTCCACTGGAACCCCGTCCGCCTCATGCAACGCATCGGCCGTGTCGACCGCCGCATGGACCCATCCAAGCCCATCCAATACGAGAAAGTACACGTCTACAACTTCCTCCCGCCCGACGAGCTAGAACAAGTCCTCGGCCTCTACCGAGCCATCACCGGCAAACTCATCGCCATAAACCGCACCCTCGGAATCGAAGCCCCCGTCCTCACTGCCAACGACGACTTCAAAGCCCAAGAGTTCTACCAAAACCTAGGCGAAGCCCAAATGTCCACCACCGAACGCCTCCGCCTAAAAGCCCACAAACTAGAACAAGACCACAAGGAAATGTGGGAGGAGACGCTCAGATACCCAAACAGAATCTACAGCGGCAAGAATCTTCCCCCACATGTGGGGGAAGTACCCGAAGGGGGATGGGGGCGAACACGAAAGGATTCCAATGGTCGCGCCCCCGGTCACAGCCCACAACCCACAGCCCACAGCCCACACCCTTACATCTTCTTCGCCTACCGCATCCCCACCAGCACCGACCACACCACCGAGCAACCAACCTACGACGTCCGGTGGTTCATGCTAAACCGAGCCACTGGTGAACTGATCGAAGACCTAGGCTGCATCCACGAAGCCATCGAGAGCACGCCCAGCACGCCTCGCGTAATCAAGACTGATCCCGAGGAACGCAACGCCCTGAGAACCAAAATCGAAAAAGAAGAAATCGCCAAAATCCTCTTCCGCTCCCAAATTCCCTCCAATCACAAGGCAGAGCTGATCTGCTGGATGGAGGTTTAGCGAAGATTGGCGATCACGCCCGAGCATTTAGCTCAAATTGACAGCTTTGAATCACTCGCCGAATTCTTCTGCGAGGAGTTAAGTTGGCCAAAGCCGCCCTGGCCAACGTTCGCCGGTGTCTCAGACCTTTATGGCATTCCACGGGGCGCCGGCGTGGAATCGATTGTTGCGCTGCAAGAGCTATCGGCCGATCAAACGTGGGGCATCTTTCTCGTAGATTTTGGCGGAAATAGATTACGTCGCTCGCAACTGCGGTCTATCCTCAATAAGGTCGCAGAGCGGGAGCGACTCCAATCACACGCAGAGCGCACATGGGCACATCAGAACATCCTTTTCTTATGCAGAAGCGAATCAAGGTGTTGGACACTCGGCCATTATTCTGGCGATAAACCTGCGAGCGCTAAGCTGCAGACCTTCGGCTGGACCGATCCCAGCGAAGCACGCACGGCCCTAGAAAATCTACAAAAGCTAGATTGGCAACATCAAAGGAACTGGATCGACGCTTGGGACGTGGAGCGCCTTTCCGATGCATTCTTCGATGAGTTGTATCTCCGGTTCCTAGAGATCGAGACGCTCTGGGAACCACCTTTCACATCAGAAGACCGGAGAACGGCAACACAACTCCTTTTCAACCGCCTTTTATTCGTGTGTTTTCTTCAGCAGAAGGGATGGTTGGAACTCGGTAGTTCGCGGACCGCCTATCTATTTCGCCTATTCGATGCAACTGACACAAGCGATCCAGACGCGGACACCTTTTCACGCAAACTTGAATACCTTTTCTTCTCGGGTCTCAACTCGGCAAATGCAACGCCCGGCGACCGAAAGCTATTAGAAAAGGAGATAGGTCGTGTCCCGTTTCTCAACGGCGGTCTCTTTGAACGGACGCCCATTGACACCCAGCGTCTACCGAATAGCGCCTATAAC
>JANYLD010000120.1 GCA_025363835.1 Armatimonadota bacterium | reverse complement strand
GAATGCCCTGCAGGCCCTCCAGGTTCAACGTGAGCGGCGGATACTTGGCGCAAATTGGAGTAAGAGCGCCCGCCGCTCGCTTGACCATGTCCCACTGCTGCTCGCCAAGCGCACAGAGCATCAGGATCAAATCGTTCGGCCCGGACCAACGGCAGGCGTCGGATGCCGACTTGCGTCGAATGACGTTTTGAAGCTCCTGAATCTTCGGAAAGGCGGATTCAGGAATTCGGATGGCGATGTACGAACGAACCAGCGGTCCCATGATGTCATTGTCCATCAAAAGCGTCCAATGGTAAAGCTCTTCCAAAAACCTGCTAATTTGCAAAGACGACTGATGCGAATCCTCTATCCACTAGCTCTCCTTTTGACCCTCGCTTTATCTGGCATCGCCCCAGCCCAAGATACGCTGGCCGAGGGCGATCCGCCTCTGACCGCCAAGATGGCAACCGACTACACGCATTTTATGCAGTGGACCCTCGGCACGGCGCTGACCGTGGCTCAAGAGGCAAGGATTCAAAAGTATCTGGTGGACTCATGGAAGGCAAACGACAAAGCCGAGATCAAGCGGACTCTTAACCTTCTCGCACTCAGGGACTACATGCTTTCCATGCACTCCGACACCAACGCGTGGGCCGCAAGCTCCCTCCGCCGCAATGCGATGACGAACTGGAGGAAAAGCCCCACGCTGGATCAGGCTCTATGGGGCGTCGCCATTTACAATTCAGCCCGCAAGCCCCTCGTGAAAGACACGCCCCCCCTCACCCGACAGATGGAGGACGCCTATGAAGAGCTGGGCTATTTCATGATGGAGCAGGTCTACGGCGCAAAGCCCACACCCATTGAGGCTGTTGAACGAGCGACTCTGGCCGATGCATTGGCCAACGACTATCCGAAGCTTTCCCCAGCAGAAAAAGCTAACTTCGCTTTGCTCCCTCAAGCTTGGTACCAGCTTCGAAACGGTTGGCCCACCCTCGACGACGGCCACAAAACGGCCCTCGTTAAAGAATGGAAGTCCCATTTCGACCCGCAAGCCGCCGCCCCCACAAAACCAAAGAAAGGCGCCAAACCACCCCCTCCTCCCCGGCAACCCGCCCAAACCCCGATGATGCGTCTCATCAACATGAGCTGGGTTCTCAATCCCTCGGTGTTCGGCGGCCTATCCGGAGTCGGACAGCCCTTCGGCTTAGGATGGGGCGCGTAACTCGTCTGCTGATTTCGGGAAACGGTTATGGGCGATTCTGCAGCGAAAGGTTGGGAGCGTGGATATTTTGTCATCCTGAACAAGCCCCGAGTCGAAGGACCTGACTGTAATTGACAGAGTGCTACCAACGAAGCGGCCGCTTTTGAACAACGAACCCAACACTTACCTTGGACCCTTTGAACACGAAAGCGCTCGGTGAAACCTTAGGAAATTGGTCTTTCTCTGAGCGAGCCATCGGGTCGGAGGTCGTGAACACGGAACGGGCGGACTCCCAAATAACAAAACAACCGCCGCGCAACGGAAGCTCCTACGCCAAAATAGGCGGATGCGCATTTTGGTCGTTGGATCGGGAGGACGTGAACATGCGCTCGTTTGGAAGTTGGCCCAGGAAGCCGAAGTGCATGCGGCTCCAGGAAACCCAGGTATGGCCCAAGACTGCGTCGTCCATGACGTCTCCGCGTCTCATTTCGACGGAATCGTCGCCTTAGCCAAATCGCTGTCTGTCGACCTCGTCGTCGTCGGCCCAGAAAATCCCCTTATCGAGGGCCTCGCCGACATCCTCCGAACCGAAGGCATTCCGACCTTCGGCCCGAGCGAAGCGGGCGCTCAACTCGAGGGCTCCAAAGCCTTTTCCAAAGCTCTCATGCGAGAAGCCCGAGTCCCCACAGCAGAGTTTCAATCCTTCACCGAGTCCGCCCCCGCCAGAGAATATGCGCGAGATATGTTTGAGCGCGGCCGCCCCGTTGTGGTGAAGGCCAGCGGCGCCGCTCTCGGCAAGGGCGTGATCATGTGCGATGGAGCAGAGGAAGCGGAGCGAGCCATCGCCAATATGATCGATGACAATGAATTCGGCCGAGCGGGGACCACGATAGTGGTCGAAGAGCAACTGCGAGGTCCGGAATTCAGCCTGCTGACCCTGTGCAGCGATGAGCATTTAGTCAGCCTTCCCGTGGCCCAGGATTACAAGCGAGCTTTTGACGGAGACGAAGGCCCCAACACCGGCGGCATGGGCTCCTACTCACCCGTCCCTTGGATCTCAGCCGATCTGGTACGCCAAGCAGAAGAAGAGATCGTCCGCCCGATCTTGACCTCTCTGCGTGGCACCGGCTACCGAGGCGTCCTGTTCTCCGGCCTCATGGTCCAAGACGGCCGCCCCTATTGTCTGGAATACAACGTACGGTTCGGCGACCCCGAGACCCAGTCGATCATGATGCGCCTTGGCTCAAGCTTCGCACCCGCTCTCCTGGCCTGTGCGAAAGGAGAGCCGATACCCGCTTTTGAGGTATCGGCAGACGCCGCCGTAACTGTGGTCATAGCAAGCGCGAACTACCCGGGCACGGTTGAGAAAGGCTTCCAAATCGAGCTCCCGGCCAGCACGCCTGAGGGATCCAAACTATTTCACGCCGGCACGGCGATGAAGGATGGAAAGCTCGTAACCAACGGAGGCCGCGTTTTCGCCGCCACCGCCCGCGCCGCTTCCCTTCCAGTTGCTCGAGCAAAAGCATACGATCTAGCGAAATCCGTGAAATTCGACGGCGTCTGGTACCGCTCAGACATCGCTAGACTCGGCGTTTAGAGCCCCATCAATAAGCCAAAAAGCCCTAAGCATCACCGAAGGAATCCCCTCCAGCAATCCCACATCCTCCGCGCTCATCCTTCCGCCTTTCCACTTCCCTTCCCGCTCTTCACTTTCCGGAACGCGTCGATCTCTGCCATTGCCACCTTCCCTTCTTCCCTCAACTGAGTCATCCAGTCGTCGCGATAAGGCTTGAGCGCGTCAACAACCGCCTCAAGGACAACGAGATTTCGATACCACTTATGGTCCGCGGGAACGACGTGCCAAGGAGCATTGTCGGTGCTGGTCTTGGAAAGCGCGTCCTCGTAGGCCTCGATGTACTCGTCCCAGAGTTTGCGCTCCTTCCAATCGCCGACATTCAGCTTCCACGCCTTCTCGGGGTCCTTTTCCCGGTCCAGCAGCCGCTCCTTCTGCACTTCCTTAGAGATGTGGAGGAAGAATTTCAGAACGATGGTCTCCGAATCCGTGAGAAGCGACTCGAAGTTCTTGATATGGCCGTAGCGAGCCTTGATCTGGTCTTCCGGGACGAGCTTGTGAACTTTCACAATCAAGACGTCCTCATAATGCGACCGGTTGAAGATGGTGATCATCCCCTTGGCCGGAGTCTGAGCATGGGCCCGCCATAGAAAATCATGAGCCAATTCCAGCTCGGTCGGCTGCTTGAAAGGAGCGACCTTGACTCCATGCGCATTGATGCCCCTGGAAAGGCACCCAATCGTCCCCTCCTTCCCGCTTGTATCGAGCCCCTGGAGAACGATGAGAAGAGCGTTCTGCCCCGCCGCAAACATCATCTCCTGAAGCTCATAAAGCTCAGGCAGCAGCTTGGCGATCTTAGCCTCCCCCTCTTCCTTGTTAAGACCCCCGTCCTTGTCGGTATCGATCTTGGAAAGATCCACCTTCCCTTTCACAACATGCGTTCGGCTCATGACAGCATTGAGCCACTTGAGTCCTAACCGTGACCATTCCGATTATTGAACACCGGTGCTCGTGGCACTCTTAGAATTAGAACGTCCGCTGCCTCGACACGTGGGCCTGGAATTTCCTCCTGCTCTCGCCCGCCTACCTCGTGTCGAGGCTTCCACATTCGACCTGCGAACCCAATCACCCGCGCCCAATCGCCACCCGTAGCCGGCTCTTTACGTCGCGTATTTTCAGACTAGCCTTGAACGGGGCGTCTCGCAGCCCCTTGTGTCCTGGCCGAGCGTCTATCGTAGGGCGTGGGTTGCATTGACTTTAAGACAAGTCTGCAACTAGACCCCCGGCCCGAGTTAAATATGCAGCTCGCGGGGGTCTTGCGCGAGACGGGCCGGGGGAGCCAGGTGTGCGGCAGAGCACAGCCCCCCATCCCCCATCCTTCATCCTTCATCCTTCATCCTTTCGAAAGGTACCCTTAGTGTGTCCAATGATTGATCGATACACCACTTCCGCCATGACTTCCATTTGGTCCCGCGAGGCCAAATATGAGCGGTGGAAGGATGTGGAGATTGCCATCTGCGAAGCGCATACAGAAGACGGCGCCATCCCCACCGCAGCCCTCCAGACGATCAAATCAAAAGCCGCCTTCACCCTCGACCGCTGCGACGCCATCGAGCAAGAAACCCGCCACGATCTCATGGCCTTCGTGCGCTGCCTGTCCGAAAACATCGGACCCGAGGGCCGCTACGTCCACATGGGCGTCACGAGCTACGACGTCATCGACACCGCCCTCGGCATGATGCTGCGAGACTCCTGCAACGTGCTCATCGAAAGCGCCGGCCGCCTGCGTACTGAAATCGCAAGGCTTGCCCGAGAGCACGCAAACACCCCCATGATCGGCCGCACTCACGGAATTCATGCCGAACCGATCACCTTCGGCTTCAAACTCTCCAACTGGGCCGCAGAGTTGGACCGCAACGTAGAACGCCTAAAACAAGCCCGGACCGAGGTCGCCTTCGGCAAGATCAGCGGCGCCGTCGGCGTCCACGCCATCACCTCGCCCGCCCTCGAGAAGCGCGTGTGCGAAAAGCTCGGCCTCCAGCCGGACCCGGCCACTACCCAGATCATCACGCGAGACCGCCACGCCAATTTCCTCAACGTCCTCGCCCTCATGGGCGCCGGCTTAGAGCGAATCGCTACCGAGCTCCGCAATCTCCAGCGAACAGAGATCTTAGAGGTCCAAGAAGCCTTCGCATCCGGCCAAACCGGCTCCAGCGCCATGCCCCACAAGCGCAACCCCTGGAACTCCGAAACCGTCGCCGGCCTCTCGCGCATTCTCCGTGGCAACGCCCACGCCATGCTGGAAAGCGTCGCCACCTGGCACGAGCGAGACCTCACGAACTCGTCCGTCGAGCGCATCGTCTTTCCCGACTCCTGCCAGCTCGCAGACTTCATGCTCCACCGCCTTACCGCCATCCTCAAAGGCCTCCAAGTCTTCCCCGAAAACATGCTCGCCAACCTCCGAAAGATGGGCGACCTCGTCTTCAGCGAACACGTCATGATCGCCCTCATCCACGCCGGAATGTCCCGCGAAGAAGCCTACAAAGTAGCCCAACGCAACGCCGCCAAAGCCTGGGAGGGCGAAGACTTTAAGACCAGCGTCGAAAACGACCCAGACGTGAAGTCGAGGCTGAAGCCAGAAGCGCTAGAAGAGCTGTTCAGCCTAAACCACCACCTCAGAAACGCCTGCCACACCCTTGAAGCAGTGGGTGTATGAATGGAGCGCAGCATTTATCCTGCAACCCGTTCCGCAGCGCTTTAGCCTGCTCCCGAATCACACCTATCACCACAGGCCAGGCTAAAGCCCGCGAACCAGGTTGCAGGATAAATCCCGCGCTCTAAGCGCCCGCGCGTTCTCCAATCCAAAGCGCAAAACCACAAACCATCAACGCCAGCCACCCTGAGCTAACATTCAACAGCCTGCCATGAACTACGAACCTCCGCGTCCCCTAAGCTCTCGCTTAGGCTACAGTCTCTTGGCGGCAATCGCGCTCCTCCACATAGTCCTCGCGATGACCTACGCGAACATCACCCCTTACCGCACGGGTGGCTATCTGTTCTATGCGCGGACCCATCCACGGCCCCAAGACTACGTCTCCGACATCGGCGCGCCGGACGAGCGGCAGCATGCGAATTACGTGATCCATATCCTCGAAGGAAAAGGGCTGCCCGTAAACCGGGTGATGGTCCCGGAGGAAGCTCACCCGGGGCAGATGGTCCGAAACCCCCGGGCCAATGAGGAATACGAATACCTACAGCCTCCCCTTTACTATGTCCTCGACGCCGGCTTTGGCAAACTGGCCGGAGTGGACGCGGCGGGAGCGGCTGATCCTGAGGTGGGCAAACGGCTCCGCTATCTCAACTCGTTCTTCGGCGCGGGAACGGTGATCGGAGTGTATTTCCTCGGACTTTGGGGGGTGGGACGAAGAGACGTCGCGTTCCTTGCCGCCGCCATCGCCGCATTGCTCCCCATGAATCTCGCCCTCAGCGGCGCGGTCAGCAACGATCCCCTTCTGTTTTGCATCTGCACCTGGTGCATGGCCCTCTGCGCCAAAGCCGTGCGCGAAGGATGGGACTGGGAGATCCGAGTCCCCATCGCGATACTCGTCGGGCTAGGGCTTCTCACCAAGCAGACTGCCCTCGATCTGATTCCTGCCGTGCTCTTTGCCTTCGTCCTAAGAAAACCCAGAATTGGACGAGCAATCAGCTCGGCAGTCATCACGCTCGCGATAGCACTTCCCCTCTGGATCCGCAATCAGCGCCTTTACGGCGATCCGCTCGGCCTCAAGGCTTTCCAGGCTCAGTTTGCAGGCGCGATCCGGGCCCAAGACATGATGGCGGCGAATGGATTGTTCAACCACTGGTTCAACTACGTGGGGTGGTACACCGTGCGCAGCTTCTTCGGCGCGTTCGGCTACATGGACATCTTCTTAAGCGAGAGAGGCAACGCCTACACCGGCCCCGAATCGCCTGCCGGCCCCGCCGCCCCTAACACCCTTTACCGCATCCTCTTCTTCCTGGTCGCCCTCGCGGCATTCGGGTTCCTGCTCTAT
>JANYLD010000110.1 GCA_025363835.1 Armatimonadota bacterium | reverse complement strand
CCTGATCTTTTTGCCAGGAGAGGCTGACAGTGTAATCGGCTGAAGATCGACAAACCCTATATGGTCGAGTTTCCAGACCCTTGGCGTGATCGTTCCACTTCCGGTGATGCGAAGATCAACCGCACGGCTTCGGATCAGCTTAGAGCGGCTCTTATCGAATCCAGGAACGCCTGCCGTCTCGAATGCTTCCGCGATAGCCACTCCGTTGTCGGAGCTTTTCGTTCCCGGCGATGCGGCCCATTCTGCGCGACTATAGCGCCGTATGACGCTACCCGCGTTTGAGGGTCCGATGTACAGGTCCAGCCTGGATGTCGTCGGGTTCTTGACGATCTCGATAGACCCAAGGTTGTAGCTTCCAATCGAATCCAGAGAGAACTTAATCCTATCCGGCGTCGATCCTTCAGAGTAGTCGAACGTCAGAATATGGCTCGGCGTAGAACTGGCGTCCAGCGGCGCAAGCACCACTACCCGCTGCTCCTGTGTATGGTCCACTACCCTGACGTTATTCTGGGACCAGTTTATACGCTTCCATGTAGGGGTCTGGAAGTAACTGACCGGCAACTCAGGGTAAAGTCCGCCATCGAACTTGTAGAGTCCAGCTTCGGCGGCAACCCATCCGTAACCGTAGTCGCTAGAATACGTCGCCCCTTGCGGAGACGGTGTCCCTATAGATCCGGATACGAGAGTCGGCCTGGGCCATGTAGCCGGAACGTCTCCCACTCCAGGGTCCTGAGTCTTATAGGTGTAGCTTGGGCCGAGTAGGTACAGTGTCCCCTGCGCCTCAAAGGCCGTCGTTGTCGGCTTCTGATTCGGAAGCGTCACGTGATGCTGATCCTCGCTGAACGCCTCGAAGTTATCCACCTCGCTGAGATACGCCCCGTTCGAGGTGATGTATGCCATTCGATTGGCGTATGCCGTCACGTGAACCGGATAGATCGGCCCGTTTCCAGAGCCGTCCTGCGTCAAGAAGTTGAAATTATTGGTAACCTCCTCTTGACCGAGCGTTAGCCCGTCGTCGGAGATATTAAAGTCCACCGTCACGGTCCAGCCGACCGCCCCACCAGGTACGCCTACGCTCAAGCCTGGAACGATGAAGTACTTGTCCAGGTTCTCCACGGTAGTCATCACGACATACATCGTGCTAGCCCACGCGGGCCAGGTGCCTGTTACCTGTAGGCGGCCATTCTTAGAGCCGGACGCGGTGAACGTAACCGGCGAGAAAACTCCACTAATAACCGGAGAAGGCTTACCGACGTAGCCGCTATTGCTTGCCAGGATGTATCCAATGCGATGAGTCCCCCTTGTGACGTTGCCGGTCGCCACCTCGGTAATCGTTGGGACAAGGGACATAGGCGGCGGCGCGATCTTCAGGAATTGGCTTCCCTGGTAGACCCGAGCCTCCTGCCCGCTACCATCCGAGTTACGGAGAGCGGTGAATAGCTTGTCGCCAGCCTCCTGGAATGATGCTCCAGCGGCGGTTACGGTCCCGATTATTGCTTCCGTTCCAAGTGCCAGATCCCGCAAGACTAGAGAAGTCCCGCCCTTTAGATAGACGAGTTGGTTCAGTGTCGGCGTAATCCAGTTCTTCATGCTGACTACGCTTGCGGAGGGGGTAAACGCTACGATATGACCTTCGCGCGTCCTAACTCCACCGGGGAACCATGAGACGTTCTCTGCCCTGATGGAGGAATCGGTTGGTACGTCCGAAACCTCCATCTGCGGCGGGACCACTGGCCCACGGAATCCATTGATATCCGCGTACTTTAAACCAGTGATAGACATGGGCCTAGTACGGCGGGTTGTTGGCCGTGAAGATCGACAGCTTCACGGTGTCAGCGAAGGCTCCGGCAGTCACCTCGACACCGGCCGCGAAGACTTTAAGGATTCCCAGGTTGGCCATCGTGGGAGGGGACGCCGGAGTGAACACGACCACTTTCAGTGTGTTTGTGTAAGCGGGAATCACTACCCGTATGTCTGTCGCCTCAATCGGAATGCCGAGTCCGCTAATATCGAGGACATCGGCACCTTGCGCGTAAGTCGTCCAGGTCGCAGTCGTTTGGATAAGTCCGAGATGCGGGCCTGCGTCGGCTGAAATATAGAATTGTTTCGTGATAGCGGGATTCGCCATGTATTCTTCTCCTTACCAGGTTCTGAAGGCAGGGCGGCGGAACACCTGGGTATTCATCTGCCGCACCTTGATACTTATCCACTCATCCAGCGCCTCATTTGCGACGCTGTTGAGTGTTGCTCCCTTGGTCCCGAGTACCATTGCCGCCGTCCTAGCGGCTAGGAAATTTAGCGAGTCGTCAACTCCGACTGTTCCGGATACCGGAGGGTTGCCGGATGCGATGTACTCGACCTGAATCTCTCGATCCTGGGTAGCTCCACGGAACCAGAACACGCCGCTGTACCACAGGTAGATTCCCAAGGTTGAGTCCGGCATCTCTGATAGGATGGCCTCTACCGGCACCATCTGTGTCCAGCGATCCGTAACGTCTCCGGGGTTCCGCTCCTCCAGTAGAATCGGAGATCCCATGTCTAGGATTCCCTGCGCTACCGGGTCAAGCGTTAACGTACCTGCCGTGATCGTCTTATTGACTTTCCGCTCTGCCAGCGGGATACTGTACAACTGCATCTTCGAGTAGATCTCGCGATAAGCGTACTGGAAGAACGGGGTCAATATCGAATCCGGATACTGGTAGTTGTCGATCAACTCTTGCAGGGCGTCCTGAACGGCCTGGGATTGTGTTCCTAGGGCCTTAGCTTGAAGCTGGAGAACCTTAGGGTCCTCAGAGTCAGACCCAGCGGCTAGCGCCTTGTAGCAGGCCGCAGAGGCCAGGTAACGCATGCCTCCGAAGACTCCGGTTACTCCGGTAGACGGAGGTGTGGCAGAAAAGCTTGGCGGCACCCCCATCGACAGCAGCTTGCCGT